>JAKOEO010000130.1 GCA_022321325.1 Candidatus Magnetominusculus sp. LBB02
AATCATACAAGTAAATTTTCACTCACCGACAAAACCCTGTCGCCCCCGCCTGTCGGACTATGGAAATATCTTTACCTCTATGATTGCAACTTGGTATGACAGCGCAAGAAGCGTGTCATGCGTGTCCTCGCCACAGGCCGTATAGCGCCGTATGTCAGCGAGAATTTTAGAAGGCGTCACCTGCCCCGCTTTATAATTGTCAGCGTATCTTCTATGGTCTTTGTTTGGGCGGGCGTTGAGATAACTGTGCGAATGGTGTAGTCGCCCTTTTCTATGTCCATAGGCAGGGTGAATTTAATGGTTGACTTGTGTGAGCCGTCAGAACGAATAATCTTTTTACGTGATAATTCAATGTTTTCAGTGCCCATAACTAAAGTCCTTATTTCAGTAACTTCAGCCGTATTTTTACGCTTGGGCAGGCGCAGCGCGTACTGAACAGATATCTCTATGGGTGCACCGGGATGGGCTGTCTGAGGTTTTAGAGAGTAGGATTCTATTTTAATGACATCGCTGCTGTCATGTTCAATTTCCTCATGTACGGGCACGGTAACAGCCATAGGCGCGGCGCATCCAGCTAACAGAGCCACGGCTGCCGCTGATGCAGTTATAATTAATAGCCTGAAAAAATTCCTCATCGCCTTGTCCTCCTTAGTATACAACTATTCGACGACAAAAATATGGTCTTTTATTTTCCTAACGCCTTTGACATGTTTTATCGTGTCAAACGCCTTATTTTTATCTCTTGCGTTTGAGACGGTTCCCTTTAGAGTAACCTCAAGGTTTTCATTGACCTCTGCGGTAACTTTTGAAAGGCCGGCGCTTTTCAGGCTGCTGTTGATAGCCCCTTCGATGGCGCCTGCATCAGAGTGCGGCTGAGGTTGTACAGATGGGTGGGGCAATGGCTCCGGCGTTGAGGCTGGCGTAGGTTCCGGCTGAGCCGAAGGGGCAGGCGTAGGGGATGTACTTGGTAAGGGTGAACGAACAGGACGCGTCATTGACGCCACTGGCTCAACTGTGGCAACAGGCTGGACAATGGACGCATCCACATTCAGGTTATCTTTTATGTCTTTTACATCCCTGTTTGACTTAACAATGGCCAGCGCCTTGTTCCTGTCGAATTCGCTGGGCACAGTTCCTATTATAGATGCCGTAAGGGCTGTGTTAACGCTTACCGCAACGCCGGGAAACCCCTGGGCATTTAAGGCGGCGTTGATAACTTTCTCAAGCTCTTCCGGTTTTGGGACTAGTTGAGATACGATTATGTTATTTTCTACTTTAATAATGTCCTCAATTTTCTTGACAATAGTCTCGGCAGCAGCTTTATCTCCGGCACTTTTTACTGTGCCGGTTAATTTAGCCGTTTTGCTAAGGTCAACTTTAACTGAAACGTCTGTGAGGCCGGCGTTTGCCAGAGCATCCGCCGCATGGCCTTCAATCTGGTAGACCTTGGGTTTGAATACATTATATCCCACAACAGCAGACCCTATAAGGCATACCATTGCAATGAACAGCCACATGAACAGCCTTAACACGCCGTGTTTCTTTTTTTTTGGTTTAGCAGCCACTGGTCTCATATTCTCCTGTTCTTCCTCTTCCTCTGCTTCTTCCTCTGCTTCTTCCTCATATCTGTCGGCATATCTGTCGGCATATGTGGCGGCATTTGGCGTCTCAAACGAAAAGCCGTCATTAATACAGTACCGCGCGCTGACTGGATTTACCGTGCCACACTCGGGACATGACTTGGCCCCGACAAACGGCATAGCCTTCACGCCGCATATAGGGCATTTTACGGCGTCTCTCGGGATGTTGTTTTTGCATCTATAGCAAATCATACGTACTCCCTTTGCAATCGCACACAACTCAAATTTTACAATTTTACCCTGAATTTTTACAATTATTTCTTTCAGCGTATATTAATTTATTTTTAGAGCCGCCAGAGACCGCCTGCGCAATGGAAGGCATACAGACGTTTATTTGAAGATAATACCCAGAAAATACACGATTTAAAAAATGCTGATTTTGAAGTACATTGATGGGGCAGACTTTATTGAGTCCTATGAATACCTGAATTACGTTGATGCGGTTAAATTACAGCGCCGCCGTGTTATAATTATGCAATGGACAGCGAAAGCAGCGATTTATCGCTTGACACGATAAAAAATGTCAGCATATTGCAGCGCCGCAAAGGCTACAGGTTTTCTATTGACGCGCTCCTTCTGGCAGACTTTGTAAGACATAAAAGCCCCCGGCAAATAATTGACTTTGGGGCTGGCTCTGGTATCGTCGGAGTTCTGCTCGCACAGAAATACCCCGCCGCTTTTGTACATTCAATAGAACTCCAAAAGGGACTTTATGAACTTGCCGAAAAAAACGCAAGCCTCAATAACGTTAGCGACAGGCTAAAGGTACATCATCTTAATATCAATGATATATATGGTATAATATCATCCAATGCTTTTGATTTGGCTGTATCAAATCCGCCATATAGGAAACTCCAAAGCGGCGAGATAAATCCTGACGATGAGAAGGCTGCCGCCCGCCATGAACTCAACCTCACGCTGGATGAGTTACTTAAAGCAGCGTTTTATGTA
>JAKOEO010000131.1 GCA_022321325.1 Candidatus Magnetominusculus sp. LBB02
TTTTGACCTCCCGATTCAGTTCGCTTCTCATCTCTAATGGACAATCTGGGTTTATCAGACCGCTTGCCGAAATCAAGGACGGCCTGTTCGTCGGCGTGGATATAGGCCGTAAGAAGGATTTGACCGTTATCTGGTGCATCGAGAAAATTGAGAATATCAAATACACGCGCATGGTTAAAGTCATTGAGAAGACGCCGTTTCATATCCAGCGACAAATCCTATTTGAAATCCTAAGCCACCCCACACTCAGGCGGGCATGTATTGACGCTACAGGTATCGGGATGCAGCTAGCTGAAGAGGCACAGCTTGCCTTTGGTAAATACCGCGTTGAAGCCGTCACATTTTCGGCTAAGATAAAAGAAGACCTCGCCTATGGCATTCGCAACGACATGGAAGACAGGCAGTTTTACATACCAGACGATTTTGAAATCAGAGAGGACTTCCATTCAGTCAGGAAGGTTACGACAACCGCCGGGGCAGTCCGGTTTGACGTTGCGGCTTCAGAGGCTCGCGGCCATGCCGACAGGTTCTGGGCATGTGCCCTTGCTCGATACGCCGCAGCTGACGCATCCACCGGCCCTATTCATGTGGCCACACGCCGCAAGTATAAAATAAACAAATCTCTTAGAGGATATGACTAATGAAAAGAGGAAAACAAAAAAAAGGACAGGAGATATTTAATTTTGCGGCGGCGGAGCTGCCGCCCATATTCCCAGAGATAGCCACGCGGAGAGGGGCGATTGATTTTTATACATGGTCAATGTACCTGCCAAATCCCGACCCCATCCTGAGAAAACAGGGAAAGAACATCACCGCGTATAACGAGCTGCTTGTGGACGCCCACGTCGGTGCGTGCGTTAAAAGCAGGAAGTCCGGCGTGACATCACTGAACTGGGGCATAGATTATGGTGCCGCAAAGATGACCCGGCAGGCCAAATTCATTGACGCGGTCTTAAAGAATCTCGATGTAGACAGGATTATGTCAGAAATCCTCAATGCCGTATTGTTTGGCTATCAGGCCCTTGAGGTCATGTGGAAACAGGACGAAAACGGCTTTATCGTCCCTGATGACGTGCTGGGAAAACCTCAAAACTGGTTTGTTTTCGATATGGAAAATAATCTGATGCTGAGGACGCGGGATAATTTCAACGGGTTTGTCCTGCCAGACAGAAAATTTATACTCGTCCAGCATGAGCCGACATACGAAAACCCGTATGGATTCGCGGAGCTTTCGCGGTGCTTCTGGCCAGTGGTATTTAAAAAGGGCAGCCTTAAATTTTGGGCCGTGTTTGCTGAAAAATACGGTATGCCGTTTATCATTGGCAAGCAGCCGCGAAGCACTTCAAAAGAAGATACCGAGAAGCTCGCTAATATGCTTGACGCGATGGTTCAGGACGCCGTGGCGGTCATTCCCGATGATTCGTCTGTGGATATTCAGTCCGGCCTTGTAAAAGGCGGGGCGTCGTCAACGCTTTATGTGGATTTAATCAAATTCCTAAACGACGAAATCTCTAAGGCGATACTTGGTCAGACGCTGACCACAGAGATGGGCAGTACGGGCAGCTACAGCGCGTCGCAGACGCACATGGAAGTCCGCGGCGATATTGTTATGGCCGACAAACGGCTTGTAATAAAGGCGTTTAATACCCTGATAAAGTGGATTATCGAGATAAATTTCGCAAGTAAGGATGTCCCTGAATTTAATCTCTGGGCTGAAGAGGATGTTGACCAGTCACTGGCCGAAAGAGATAAAAACCTCACGGCCTCAATGGCGCTCTCAGGGCTTCAGCTCACGAAAAAGTATTATCAAAAGAGCTACGGCCTTGAGGACGAGGACATTCAAGAAGGTGCGGCCCCCGCGCCAGCGGCAGGAAATCCACCGGCCACATTCGCAGAGGCCGACGCCAACTCATTCCCCGACCAGACGGCTATTGACAAGGTAAAACTCTCACCGGCGGACTTAAAGTCGCAGGCCGACGGCGTACTAAAGCCGATTATCGAGATGATTAATCGCAATGCCTCTTATAACGAAATACTTAACTCTCTCGCCGCCACATTTCCAACTCTTGACACAGATGCGCTGGTTAATATGCTGACACAGGCATATTTTGTTTTAGAGACATTAGGACGCCTCAATGCCAACGCCTGATAACATAGACCTGTCATACGCTATCGGCCTTACGCCGAAAGAGGCGGTAGCCTACTTCGAACAAAAGGGCTATAAAATCACATGGGATTGGAACGAGGCTCTGCGTGAGGCGCATACGAGGGCATTTACCGTTGCTAAGGTCTTGCGCATGGATGTCCTTCAAGACATTCACGACATGGTTGAAAAGGCAATTAGCGATGGCATGACCCTCAAAGGATTTCAAGACGAACTTGAGCCGCTATTAAAGGCAAAGGGCTGGTGGGGTACGCAACAGATAGGCACTGAAGACGGCATTAAGACCGTGCAGCTTGGCTCTCCTCGCCGACTTGAGATAATATACCGCACTAATCTACAGACCGCATACATGGCCGGACGTTATAAAGGCATGATGACTGACGTTGACAACCGCCCG
>JAKOEO010000132.1 GCA_022321325.1 Candidatus Magnetominusculus sp. LBB02
AGAATTTCGAGGAGGCCATAGTATTTTTTAAAAAGGCGAAAGAGACCCAGCCCGGTGCGCCCGCCGTTTCATACTATCTGGGCGTTGCCCTGAAAAAGGCAGGCGATATAAAGGGCGCTATGGACAATCTCATTGAGGCCCTGAACATGGTGCCGCCGGTTGCTGAGGCATATACGGAGCTGATAGAGATTTACTATAGCCAGGATAAACTGACCGAGGCCAAAGAGTGGATAGCGAAGGCCGAGGCAGCATCAGTCAAACCCGGTGCCGTAGCCTTCTTTAAGGGTCTTGTCCTGTTAAAAGAAGACGACAACACAGGCGCAATAGAGGCGTTTAATAAGGCAAAGGAGCTTGACCTGTCGCTTGCCCAGTCAGTAAATTACCAGCTTGCCGCCGCATACAGCAAGGAACGCCAATTTGCCAACGCTAAAACAGCCCTTGAGGCAGTCATAGAGGCCGACCCGGCGTCAGATATGGCCTCATTCGCGAAGGAATATCAAAAGGCCGTCGAGGACAATATCGCAAACAACAGGCAGTGGCGCTTCACCCTCGGCATTGCCTACAGATTCGATGACAATGTACTGCTAAAGCCGGAGGACGGCATCCCCGGCATAGACATTTCGGGACAGCGCGACAGCGCCATCATAAACACGTTCAGAATAGATTATCAGCCAAATCTGGGCAGCAAGTGGTTCCTTAACGCTCAGTACAATCTTATAAGCAATCTTTATTTCAGAAACGATACCCACAATCTTCTCATTCAGTCTCTGACATTAAACCCTGGGTATAACCTCAAAGACGCCGCCATATCTCTACCTATAACCTACAACTATGCCCTCTTAAAGGGCAGCGCCTATATGGGGCTGTTGTCTTTAAGGCCAACGGCCAACTGGATGTTTGAGAAGAGCCATATTGCGCAGGGCTTCATAGGTTATGAAAGAAGAGACATGCTTGGGGCACTATTAGACCCTGACGAAAACAGGACTGGCAACAGATACCTCGGCGGTTTAGGCTACGTATATATATTGTCTGAGGGCAAGGGCATGTTAAACTTCAGATATGAGTATTCTCAGGATATAACCGAGGGGCAAAACTGGGCAAACGTGGGTAACAAGCTCTCTGCCGGGGCAACGATGCCATTAGCTGCCGACATATACGGCATTTTAAACTTCGAGAGCTTTTTCCAGAATTATAAATACGACCACACAGTATTCGGCTTCAAAAGGATAGATGACACATATACCGGTACTGTAGGCGTGGTATGGCAGGCGGCTAATTTTATGGACGTCAACTTGCAGTATATGCACACGACCGCGTATTCAAATATATTTCTCTATAAATACAACCGTAATATGGTCACAACGGGCGTGGAATTCAGATTTTAACGTAGTTTATTGTTCAGGAGGGATGACTTTATGATAAAAAAGAGGGCATTTTTATATATGATGTTGGCGTTATTAATGGTTCTTTTTACGGCCGCGGCGGCGTTTGCCGCCACAGAGATAGGCAAGGCGACCTTCATAGAGGGCAATGTTGACGTCCTTAGAGCAGGCAATCTTCCCGCTATGACTCTTAAGGTTAACGACCCCATATTTGAAAAGGACACGGTGAGGACAAAGGCCGCATCAAAGGCCGAGCTGACTTTCAAAGACGGCAATATATTGAGGCTTGCCCAAAGCACGCGAATAGACATAAGCGAATATATCGCTGACAGCGCACAAAGCAAAAGCGCGGTAACGCTCCCGCGAGGGCATGTGCGTGCGGTAGTTGACAAAGATGTGGCAAGGCGCATAGCTGCATCGCCTACGACAAACCGCTTTGAGGTTCATACCCCCAATGCCGTTGCAGGCGTTCGAGGCTCTGACGGCGACGTGATGTTTGAGCCGTCCTCAGGCGATACGATTGTCTCCATACGAGAGGGCGTCTTCTATGTGTACAATCTACAATTCCCTGACAAGACAACAGATGTAACTGCAGGAAACATAATAGTTATCCCGCAAAGCGCACCTCCGGGGCAGCAACGCCCGGTAACTAATGCCGACACTCAAAAGAATGAACGGGCAACCGACCCCGGCAAAAAGGACTCAGGCCAGTCCGGCTCTCAAAGCGCAGCCTTAAACGCAGCCGCGCAGCCCCAAAACCCTGTAACAGACAGTACAATCATAAATACCGCGCAAACTACGACAGTCTCATCGTCCGACACAAATACATATCAGCCGCCGGTCACACAGACAATAACATCGCCGCTGTCATCCCCGACTCCTACGCCGACTCCATCTCCTACGCCATCTCCTATGCCAACTCCGACGCCGACGCCCGCTCCGGCAAAGACTTTTAACTTTGGCGGTACAATTACCTACGGTCAATTTGCTCAATATAACTCATCCTCTAACTCAATCGTAAAAGGGGGATCAATTACCGGCGGCATGTCAACCGCCGCCTACTCGGCGGCATATACGCCGTTTAGTTTCACCGCCTCCGGCGCTTTCAACCAGCCGGCTGACTATAATCTCTT
>JAKOEO010000133.1 GCA_022321325.1 Candidatus Magnetominusculus sp. LBB02
TGACCTCTACTTATCAAGCGCCTACTGCTGTATAACGTATTGTAGCATGACAATATATAAAAGTCAACAAAAAAGATTACATGTTATGCAAATAATATTGTTTATTGCCTCCGGCAGCTGAATCTCTTTTGTAATTTCATTTGCATTTTTTGCCTTAAAATAGTTATCTTACTGCGTAACCTTTGGAGTGGACATGAAAATCAGACAGTTTGGTGATACAGGGCTTTTCATTACGCCAATTACGTTTGGTGCATGGGAGATTGGCGGCCAGCCTTTTTATAAGGATATGCCGGAGTACGATTCAATTGCTTTGATTACCGAGGCATTTGAACTTGGCATTAACTTCTTTGACACCGCCCCCGTTTATGGCTTTGGGCAGTCGGAACGAGTGCTTGGAAAGGCCATTAAGCGCTTCAGAGACAAAGTGGTCATCTCTACAAAATGCGGTCTGCGATGGAAGGATAACTCTTTAGCCGCTATATATAAGGACGCCTCTAAGAAATCAATTCTGCAAGAGATTGACGACTCACGCAAAAGGCTGGATACTGACGTTATAGACCTCTATCTCGTCCATTGGCCTGACGTTAATACCCCAATAGGACAGACCATCGAAACCCTTGAGACCATCAGAGACCAAGGGAAGATAAAATACTACGGCCTCTCTAATTTCTCAACACAACAGATTGACCAGGCCGCCCTCTATGGCAGCATATCCGCTCTGCAATCGCCCTATAGTATGCTGAATCTTAAAATAGAAAATTCCGAACTGCCATACTGCATAGATAACCGCATAGGGGTTCAGGCATATTCCCCTCTTCACAGAGGCGTACTGACAGATAAGACCATTGATCAGTTGAGAGACTCCGCAGAGCCTGCCATTAACTGGATATTAGATTCAATGACCGAGCAACAGGGCAGGAAAGTTCTTGGTTTAAAAGAGATATCAAGGCATTATGGCTGTCCTTTCGCCTCTTTTGTAACCGCATGGACAATTGCATCACCCGGCATAACGACAGCAATAATAGGCACTACGAAACCTCAACATATTAGAGAAGCCGTTGCGGCTGCGTCAATTGTTCTAAGCGCCGATGACACACTGGCAGTTAGAAACATCATTGGCGGCAGCTGACTGGGCTGCACTATTGCAGGATTTGAACCTCGCGCTCAAGAGTAATCCCGTAGCGTTCGTAAATAGTATCTTCAATCAGTTTCGCAAAATCCATGACCTCGGTAAATGTCGCATCGTCATAGTTGACAATTGCAAGCGTATGATTTGGGGAAAGTCCAACTCGTTCTTTTCTAAATCCCTTGCCAAAACAATTATCAATGAGATAAGCGGCTGAGACTTTTTCATTTGCGCTGCCCTCTGGCCAATGCCAGTTTCTGTTTGACGCAGATGTGTTTAAAGCGCCCGCAATCTTGTCAAAATGGTCTGCCGATATAACTGGATTCTTATAAAATGACCCTGCGCACTTATACCCGCGGTAGCCGTCCATTTGCAGCATTCCCTTGTTCTCTCTTATCTTTAGCACTGCCGTTCTGACGTCTTGCAAGGTTATAGCGGCGTCTTTCGGAAAATAGTTCTCCAAATCATGATACTTGGCGCTTGGCTTGCCAACGCGTTTTAACGCAAACTTAACCGAAATAATAATATATCTGCCAAAGGCCTCAGAATTAAACAGGCTCTTTCTGTATGAGAATTTACACTCTGCATTGTTAAACCTGACGATGCCCCCGTCAGAAGTATCAACGGCAATGACCTCATAGATGAGACTTTCAACCGACTGCCCATATGCGCCGATGTTTTGAACCGGTGCGCCACCCACAGTCCCCGGTATTCCTGAGAGACACTCAACCCCAAAAAGGCCATCATTGATGCATTCGCTTACAAAACTATCCCAACCAACGCCCGCCCCGCAGATCTTGTAAACAATATCGCCATCTGTGGCAACTTCGGTCTCTGTATTTGCCATGTGAATTATCAGACCGGCGTAGCCTCTGTCACTGACTAAGAGATTGCTGCCGCCGCCAATGCAATAAAACGGCACACCTTGCCTCTTAGCAAACTCAACCGCCTCATAGACGCTGCCAACGCCCTCCACCTTCACATAAAACCTCGCCGCCCCTCCTATTTTAAACGTAGTAAGGTCAGCAAGTGGATAGTTTTCTAATACATTCAACCTCATCAGGGCAATAATAACAATTCAAGAGGTAATTTGGCAAATGATGCCCAATAGTGGGCAGCCAGTGCAAACGCATTAGAGAATTGCACCATAAATTTTCTCTTAATGTCGTCATTCCGGC
>JAKOEO010000134.1 GCA_022321325.1 Candidatus Magnetominusculus sp. LBB02
CAGATGCCCTCGGCAACTATTTCCTTTAACCTGCACGGCACTAAGTCTATCGGAGAGGCCGTTGACGAGATTAAAAAAATCGCAAAGGAAACCCTGCCGTCAGGCATCACAACGAGCTTTCAAGGCTCTGCACAGGAATTCCAGAAGTCCATATCAAGCATGGGCGTTCTGCTGATTATTACAATACTGATAATATACGTGGTGCTGGGCATATTGTATGAGAGTTTCATTCACCCAATCACCATTTTGACCTCTCTTCCCCTTGCCGGTTTTGGGGCATTGGGCACGTTGATGCTGTTTCATATGGAACTTGATGTCTATGCCTTTGTGGGAGTGGTAATGCTGGTAGGGCTGGTGAAGAAAAACGGCATCATGATGGTTGACTTTGCCCTCCAGCTTGAGCATGAAAACGGGGAGAGTTCAGAGGATTCCATTTACCATGCCTGCATGATAAGATTTCGCCCGATTATGATGACAACAATGGCGGCGTTGTTTGGGACGCTGCCCATTGCGCTGGGAATTGGGGCCGGCGGCGACGCCAGAAGGCCGCTTGGCGTGGCAGTTATTGGCGGCCTGTTCTTTTCGCAGATGCTGACATTATTTGTTACGCCGGTGTTTTATGTCTATATGGATAAATTCAACAGATGGCTTACGAAGCACAAGGCGCATTAGTGGGCAGCGGCAAGCACGCCGTCAGGGCATGGAATGTTTTACATACTCGCCTAGTAATGTCTCTTGTTCTATTGTCAGGTCAAGGAATTTAACGCCGAGAATGTGTTCTTTTTCGCTCATGTAGGCGTTTCTTATGACGAACTTTACGTCGTTAAGCGGTGTAGCCAGTATGTTAAAGGAAAGCCTGTAGTGGCTGTCTCCTCGTATAGGCTGCCTGAGGGATGTAACAGGGATTTTGACTAGACATCCCTTTTCATTGATATTTGTGACGGTGCCATACATTGGAGGGTCAACTTTGGCGCTATCTTCCTCAAATGTAATCTCCGCCGGACATGAGACATGTATCCTGTCACATCTTCTGTTGGCAATGCCCTTCTTTGCGAACGGCCCATATTGCCAAAGCTGTTCGTTGCTGACGGGGATGTCAATTTTTGCCTGTGGCAGCGTCTGCGTAACGATATAATCAGTTAATGAAGTATCTCTGAGATGGGTGACGGTATACGGCCTGCCGTTGGGTGCAAAGAACGCCTGTACTGTCGGTTGTTCTGCCGACCTGCCGCGGTATGTGACAACTCCAACCTCGTTATTTCTCAGCCTGACTATAGTTCCCGGCGGGTAAAGGCCGAGTTTCTTTATGAATAAGTTGGCAAATACCTCGTTTACCTTGTCGGCGGTTATCTCGAAGACCTTCCTCATCGCCACATCAGGCGGCATGGGCAGCCTGTAAGAACGTGATGAGACCATAGCCGTGTAGATGTCAGAAAGGCTGACAAGCTGTGCGGCAAATGTAACATTGTTGCCTTTGATGCCCTGTGGGTAGCCGCTGCCGTCTATTGCCTCGTGGTGCTGAAGCACAGCGGTAAGCCATGTTTCGTCAGTGACCCCAAGCCGCTGAAGCGTCCTGAAATCAGTCAGTGGATGGTCAAATATTGCAAGTTTGTGGGACTTTGGCAATGGGTTATTAAACGTCTGAAGCTCCTCGTGCAGGGCTATCGAAGACATATTCATAGTGATGGCCGCCGCTAAGATAGACCTTCTGGCATCGCGCGGGTAGTTTATGCCCTTAGCAATAACCTCGCATACAATAGCCGATTGAATCGGATGTCTTACCGTATATTGCATAGTCCTGTCGAGAAATGCACAGCCAATGGCAACATCCTCGTCCTCAACGCACATGTCCTGAATCATTTCGCAAATGGAGTTTATGCTCATATGAAACCCCGACGCTACGGCAAGTCCGCCATAAAGCATATCCTGAACGCGCTCTGAAATAATGCCGAACAAATCAAAGGGATTGTACTTTGGGGGAAGCGAAATGGGCTGAAATACGTCCAGAAATTCGGTGTAATCGCCACTGTCCAACATCCTGAGAATTCGGGTCAATTCATTTTCGTTTCTGATGACATAGCCCTCTCTGAGCATAAGCTGGCCGTCCCGGTCTATGATCGGATGTTTTAATGGAACGCCTACCGAAAGTCCCCACGGCTGAATAAGTGCCCTTTGTCTCATGCTATGATTCTAAAACTTTTCAGCAGGTTTAGTAAATAGGTGCGGCGTATCAGGTCAGGGCAAACGCATTAGAGAATTGCACCATAAATTTTCTCTTAATGTAGTCATTC
>JAKOEO010000135.1 GCA_022321325.1 Candidatus Magnetominusculus sp. LBB02
CTGTCTATGCACATCATCCAGCCAAAGAAGATTCCGGACAAGCCGGAATGACGACGGGACAAGGCAGGTGAAGACGAGGTTTTGTCTGTGAGCGATAATCTACTTATATGAATGCAACTTGGTATTTAGATGCCGAAAGGGCATTCCCTTGTTTTTTACCGGATTGCGGTGGATGGCCAATTAACTTAACTGTACATAACGGCGGCAATTATAGTACAATATGCCACATTATTGATTGCTTAACAACTAATCTTACTGTGAGGGACATAATATATGAGCGATGACGATGTTCAGGATGTGGAAGCCCTGTTAGACGGCTACAAGGCCAAGGTAGCTACTGTGCTTAAGGGGACAATAACGTGGGATAAGGACTTTATTTTCTTAGGCAGAACGCAGAAGGGATACGAGATTGACTTTGATGCAAATGTGGAGTGGGGATGTCAGCCCTCAGAGCCTCTGATGTTGAGCCTCGGTGCGTGTATCTCTACAGATTGCCTGATATTTTTACAGAAGATGAAGGCTAAGATATCGTCTTTTAAGACAGACATCACCGGCACAAAGCAGGAAGCCCCGCCGCAGTATTTTAAGCAATTTGACGTAATGCTTCATATTGCCGGCAAGAATATCTCGCAGAAGAAGGTAGAGAGGGCAATTGCCCTGTCGCAGGAGAAATACTGCGGCGTATCTCATTCCCTCAGACGCGATGTCATAGTGAATATTAAATACGAAATCAAAGAGGATACAGCCAATGAGCCTGTATAAAATTCATCCCATAGTGATGGGCACAAAGGTATTTGACAAGTCATTTATGACATATCAGTTCGGTTACGGGCAGCAGTATACAATCCCCATATATAGCTGGTACATAGAGGGGGGCGGGCGCAAGATCTTAGTTGACACGGGAGAGCTAAGCCCTGCGCGCTCAGAGGCAAGAGAGCAGGCCATAGGCGGCAGGATTTATACGTCACTGGAGCATGGTCTTGCCCGCTGGGACACGGGGCCAGAGCAGATTGACACCATCATTCACACCCATCTGCACAATGACCACTGCGAAAACGACGAAAAATGCGTCAACGCCCGCATCTATGTCCACGAGAAGGAGATGCAGACGATTTTCGAGCCGCGTGACCTTGACTATCGTTACATGGAAGACTACATCTCAGGCGTCCACGAAAACGGGCAGATTACCACCACAGACAAGGACATCGAGGTAGCGCCCGGCATAACGATGTTTCACACCCCTGCGCACACAGAGGGCGGGATGAGCGTGATGATAGAGACGAAAGAGGGCAGGGCGATTATCACAGGGTTTTGCTGTATAATGGAGAATTTCAATCCCCCCCCACCGGTAAGAGGGATGGGTCTTGAGGTTATCCCGCCCGGCACGGTGATAAATCCCTACGCCGCCTATGACATATTGCTGAAGGTCAAGGGCATGGCCGACATACTAATGCCGTTTCACGAGCCGAAATTTGCCGCTATTGATACGATTGGCTAGTTAATGGCGTGTATGCCGAGGGATGTCTAAGGTAAGACTATCGCCTGTCGGCAGCGTTGACAGGATTATCTTTATATGATAAGATAAAATCATGGCTGTAATAACGATACCGCGTTCAATAAGGGAGCGTCTTGGAGATGCGGCCAGTGAGGACTTTGCCGGGCTTATTAACGATATAGACCTGGGGGCAAGGAAAGACGCTATCGCCATAGCTGAGGAGCGGTTTGAACGCCGCCTTGTCGAGGAATCAGGCAAGTTACGGCTTGAAATAGAGAAGTTGCGCACGGAGACGCGGCTTGAGATAGAGAAGGTGCGCACTGAAGTAGAAAAATCAGGCAAGGAGAATATCAAGTGGATGTTCCTCTTTTGGGTAGGGCAGATAGCCGCTGTGGCAGCGCTGCTTAAATTCTTCATAAAATAATCCCCGCCGCTGAAATTCTGACGTTCAGCGAGCGAAATCAAGTATGTTCATATCTCATTGAATTATAATACTATTTTATCGGTTCACGGGCGCTTACAATAGTATGAATGTTACCTTAGAGTAACATATGCTGCGCTTGAATAATAATTAAGATTATATGTCGTTGACAGGATTATCTTTATATGATAGGATAAAATCATGGCTGTAATAACGATACCGCGTTCAATAAGGGAGCGTCTTGGAG
>JAKOEO010000136.1:0-1111 GCA_022321325.1 Candidatus Magnetominusculus sp. LBB02
TGCCGTCAACAAACTTAACGGGCAGGTCTTCGGCAGGTAAAATCCTGCCCAGATACGTGCGAATGCGAAACTCATGCCTTCCCGCGTCAAGAGCGGGGTCTGTGAGCATTGATATTCTTGTGAACTTGAGCTTGTCAAGCGTAGATACAAGCGGGTCGTTTCTCCTTCCGCCTCTGGTATATGCGCCTCCGCCAACGTTTTTATGAATCAGAAATTTATTGTTTGGGTTTAGCTCCGGCTCTATCGCCTCATTGGGGCAGACAAGCGAGCATGTGGCGCAGCCCGTGCAATAATTATTAATGTTTGTGGATTGCTTAATCACCGTAACTACCTGTCTTTCAACCTGCGGCGTCGGCACAGCGCCGGTGGATGATACCACCCTTTTGGCAACTACCGTGGGCGCAATCGAGAACATCGGACAAACTGCGGTGCACCTGCCGCAACGCCTGCACCTGTCATCGCGCCACCTGATGATATATGGAAATTCCTTTAAGGTTAGTTCATGGTTGTTGTCCAACCTTGCAGCTGGTTCCATACCTTTACCTCCTCTGCCCCGGGCGGGATGATAACCATGTCATACCTCATCGGGAATATATCCTTAGTGGCGTCTCTATCGGGGACAGCCCTGTTAAGGCCGCACTCCTCGGAGACGAGGGAATATTTACCTGCCTTGCCGCCCACAACGCCGGGTCTTAGTTTCTTTGAGTCCTGAACCATGAAACACGTCCCGTCAGGCGTAAAACCAATTACGCAGTTTGGGCCGTCTATACAGAGCGGTCGCAGCGACTTCTTTAAATGTCCCGCGAAGTCCTTGTCTGCGCGCTTTTCTATCTCAGTTGGTTTAAGCGGCGTTATGATATCCTTATAGTAGTTAATAGGATAGTTTAACCCTTTGACGGCATAATGCAATATGTGCGTAAATACCTCGCTGTCGCTGTTATAGCCAATGTAGCCCGGGAAGCCGCGGCTGACCAGAAACTCCCTGATGGGGACAAAGGCGGTGTTCTCTCCGTTAGTCATCGAGCCAAAGCCCTGAATGAAAAACGGGTGACAGGCGTAGAGATTGATGGCATAGTTGGTGTTTTGCCTGCCCTGGGAAAATATAATCTTA
>JAKOEO010000136.1:1121-2055 GCA_022321325.1 Candidatus Magnetominusculus sp. LBB02
GTAGAGATTGATGGCATAGTTGGTGTTTTGCCTGCCCTGGGAAAATATAATCTTAGCCTTAAGCGGCGAGTTATCGAGACCGAAAAACTCGCAGAGCTCAAGCGGGTCGCCAACCTCTTTAAGTGTAATCACATCGGGATAAAATGAAAACACGATGATAGATTCGTCCACCTCGCCCATCTTACGAAGCGCCAGGCGTGTCTTTAACAGCCGGCTTTCTTTGAATGCCTGAGTCTGATTTTTCACATCATCAGGGTAATCATAAAATCGTGCGAAATAATTATCGCGTGCGGCGATACCCCTGACGGGCATAATCTTTGGCGCCCACGTGTGGACGAGTTTAAAGCCTGCCGAGCTCATGTAGTTATCCAGGTTGGCAAGGCCGTCGTTGGAGCATATGCCGGAGAGAACCGGCATTTCCTTCAAGGATTCGAACTCGCCGCCAAGGTCTTTAAGTATGAGGCCCATGCCTGAGCCGTCATGCCCCTCTTTCATTGTCTCAAGCGTCAGGATATTCTCAACGGGCGAGAAATAATCCCTCGCGGTTATGGCGCTTAAACGGCACATTTACGTGACCCCTCAATTTTACGCGTATTTACTGCCGTAATCAAAAAATCATGACAGTTTTAGCTGCGTTTTCCTACGCTGGCCCCCTATAATCAGCCACAAGTCAGCTACTATATCACATTTACATAAATATGTCAAATAAATGTTGGTGTATCTGCGGCCAATAAAATTTATTTTACCTGCATAAATTCTTGTTGACAAATTAATATTGTTGTGGTAGTATGGAGTTCGTAGAAGATGGGTTAGGGTATGAACGAGCAGTAGAGACGATTGTGGAGGGATTTTGCCGACAATAGCGCAGCTGGTAAGAAAGGGTAGAAAGGACGTAATTAAGAAGACGAAGTCCCCGGCGCTTCAGAGGTGTCCG
>JAKOEO010000137.1 GCA_022321325.1 Candidatus Magnetominusculus sp. LBB02
TGTGCCTATGTAGATAGCAAACTCCAATTCAAGGAAAAGGGCAGATAAAAATGTAAGGGCCATAACCGAGGCGTCAGCCCGCGACACCCTTAGTATATCCCTGATGTGGTGAAAGTTAACCAGCTTATAGGCTACAACCAAAATAACGGCAGCCATTGAAGGCATCGGCAGATACGCCACATAAGGGGCGACAAGCAGTAAAATTCCGGAAAGAAAAACCGCTGCGAATATGCCGGCTGCGGCAGTCTTTGCTCCTGATTGAAAATTTATTCCAGACCTCGTAAAAGACCCCGAACATGCGTATGAAGAGAAAAACGACCCTATCACATTGGAAAGCCCCTGGCCTATGAACTCCTGATTGCCGTCTATACGCTGCCCTGAATGAAGAGCTATTGACCTGGCTATTGAGACGGCCTCCATAAGTCCAAGCATCGCAATGGCAAGCGCAGGCGTTACAAGGAGGTGAATTGACTCCAGTGAAAAATGAGGCGCACTAAACGGGGGAAGCGAGGCCGGCAAGGCACCCACAACAGATACACCGTAGTGATTCCAGCCGAGCGCCACAGTCATTATGCTGCCGATAAACATTGCGAGCAACATCCCCGGCCATTTCGGCTTTACCTTATGTATCAATATAACAGCGGCAAGCGTTGCCGCTGCAACCGCCACAGACCGTGGATTGTAGTGTCCCATGTTGATTACAAGCTCATGCAAATTTTCTACAAATTCCGGCTTGTTCTTAAACGTAAGACCAAAGACATGTTTTAGCTGACTTGCTGCAATAAGAAGCGCCGCACCGGTTGTGAAGCCCGTCACCACCGAATGGGAAACGAAGTTAATCAATCCCCCCAGGCGCGACAGCCCCAGCGCAAACTGAAACATGCCGGTTATAAATGTAAGAAGCATGGCCAGCTCTATGTAATGGCCGGAGCCAGGCTCTGCCATCCCTACTAAAGTACCGAATATCACTATGGATATGGCCGTTGTCGGTCCTGAGATAAGATGCCTTGACGAGCCATAAAGAGCCGCGACAATAGCAGGAACCATGGCTGAATAAAGCCCGTATTGAGGCGGCATTCCCGCTATCATCGCAAAGACGACACCCTGTGGAAGCACTAATACCGCACCCGTCAATCCGGCAAAAAGGTCATTCTTCCATGTCTGCCGCACCTCGGGCAGCCACTTCATAAAGGGTAGCAGCAGTGTTAACCACTGTTTGTAATTGTCATGGAAGAAGGTAAAATCCGCATGTACAGTGTCTTTTACAACTGGCAGTACTGAATCTTCTGTGTTCATAATTTCTCTTCCCGCTTATCCTGTTTAATTGTGAATAAATCAACAAAGCCTTTGTCTGCCGAACCAACTTATAATATGATTAATGATATGAATTTAAATCGCCTTAATTCAATCAGTAATGATTTGAATTATATATGATATATTTACCTATAAAACTACGCATATTACCTATCGTATGCGCATATTACCTATGTAACACCTGTATTTAACGTATTTTATAAGGTATTTTACCTATTGACTATTGTCGTATTGGTATGTTACAATCATCGCGAGGGGCAGATAATGGGGCAGATAATGGAGCATATTTATTTAAGGCACGATATGGACGTAATTTATTTCTTTTATGGACTTTCATTGTTCATAATGGGCACAAGCATTTTAGTACAATATAGGCTCAACAGTATTTTTAAAACAGGCAAAATAATATGGCTTCTCGGCGTGTTTGGAATTCTCCACGGCATAACCGAATGGCTCTACATGTGGGAGTTTATCAAAGGGCCGTCAAGGTTGACAGACATTGCCAGATGGGGTTTTCTCGTTTCATCTTATTGTTTCCTTCTTGACTTTGGTCTTAGGATGTGTCTGGATAATTATAAAATAGGATTTCCTCTGAGAGCAATCGCCCACATTGACCGCTGGCTGATTGCCTCTGTTTTATCGGCGATAATGGCGGTTTCTTTGCTTACTGATAATTTTC
>JAKOEO010000138.1 GCA_022321325.1 Candidatus Magnetominusculus sp. LBB02
TATAGGAAAGAGCAACGTTGCCTCAACTAAATAACTATACGAAAAATAACGATAGTGATAGTCTCTGCGGGACACATCCTATTTGATATATAGACACGTTTCCATTTTTTTGCCCATCGCTAAATCGGACCCTGTTTTGATGTTGCTGCCTCTTAGATTTTCGGCGCTTGCAGAAAAACCAGAACCTGTGAATAGAACTGCATTCCCATTGATTGCCTCTTGAATAGCCTCTTCAATTTTCATAATTTAACCTCCGTTTCTTTAGATCTGGTCTCTGCTGTGAATACGCATCTATCATTAGCTCCTATAAGTTATTAAACTCCTCCACCGAAATGTTCGCTTGTTTTATCAGCTTTTTCAAAATGCCAGGGCCAAGTTCAGAGTGCAGGGGAATGGACAATGTGTATTCATAACCTTCCTTTGTCATCATTACGTGAGAGCCTTTCTGCCTTGCCTCAATCCAACCCATCCTTTTAAATTTGCTGACAGCCTCCACGCCGGAACAAAGCCTTAGCCGGTGCACTCAAACATTAACCTCGATAAGCTCTCCCCTGGAGTACTCACTTTTTGAGTTCATAACCTCAAGCCATCCATCTATTGCTTCATTTATGTTTTTGAGCGCTTCTTCCCTCGTCTTGCCCTGGGAAAGGCAGCCGGGCATCGCCGGTACTTCAACTACAAAATAGCCCGCCTCGTCTTGCTCTATATGTAATTGCAATTTCATGTTGATCCTTTTTCGATTTTAATGTTTTATTATTTATAGTCATAATATATAAAGATAACAGGGTTTTTGTCAACAGAATATATATTTTATGGAGGGACACATCCCATCATGTGCCCCTGATTTAAATTAAATAAATCGCACAGGTCTTACACGCGTTTTCATTTCGCTCTGCTCTACATGCGCCGGATATGCCGTGATGGCATAGGGCGAAGTCGTATTTTAATGGATCGCCGGGGTCGAGTTGTCTTAGACTCGCGCTTATCTCTGCGGCGGTCTTCCAGTCGTTGCCCTTTCTGTTTGTCAGGCAGAGGCATCTGGCAATTCTGGCAATGTGGGTATCAAGCGGGATAATCAGCGTGTCTTTTGGAATCTCCGGCCATATGCCAAAATCAATGTCCGCGTCTCTGACCATCCAGCGCAGAAACATATTAAACCGCTTACACGCCCCGCCCTTATATGGAGACGGCAGAAGCTGCGTTAGCCCGGGCGGCTTGACGTTAGCGCCATACGCCGCCGTCGTGTCTATTGACAGCATATGCGCCACAAATCCCCCCAGAGCCTCATAAATTGAGCCGCTATACCCACGCATAAACGCATCCTTAATTGAGCCGTCAGAGCTTATCACCCTATGCAGGAGATAGACAAAGGCCGTGATGTCCCCGCCTTTGTTAAACCTGTACGAAAACCCCGTAAATAGCCGCCCGTGGCGGACGATGTCAAACTCGCGCAGGAAATCTGAAGGGCTTGTCCCCATTGTCCCGAGGATTTTCCCAATAACCGGCTTAAACAGCGTGACCTTCCCGTAGGCAAATGAGGCCGCTATGAGGCCGGCTGCCTCGATGTCCTGTCTGAGGGTGTAGCGGTGCGGGAATTCTATCGGGTCGTTATTAATTCTTTCGTTAAAGTTGAACGTGGAGTAAAACCCGTCAAGCAGCGTCTTAGTGTTTTGCAATGCCATATAGTTCCATGTTCAGGTGCGTAAGGGCAAGGGCAAGGGCGTCAGAACTGTCTGGAGACATCGGGGCGTTGATATTTAATATCGCCTTTATCATCGCCATTACCTGAGCCTTCTCTGCCCTGCCGTAGCCCGTAAGAGCCTTCTTTACCTCAAGCGGCGTGTATTCAAACACGGGCAGCCCGGCCATCGAGGCCGAAAGCAGCGCCACTCCGCGCGCGTGCCCCAGGCTTAGGGCGGCCTTAACGTTG
>JAKOEO010000139.1 GCA_022321325.1 Candidatus Magnetominusculus sp. LBB02
TGGAGCGGCAGCAAAGGCCGAGACAGACATCACCGAAACCAAGGGAAGTAAACTCATAGGATTTTTAAAAGAAGGCGGGAAGGCATTAAAAGATACGGTGATTGAACTGGGGTCAAAAACTCTTTCTGAAATTTATAAATCCTCAGTTGGGATGTAATGCGGCTTGATCAGTACATCTGTGCGCGTCTCCTATCGCCTCATCTATCTTGTAAACAGCCGCACGATAGGGCTGCTACACGATGATTATCTTCACCGCTATGGCATGACAGTCCATAGTGTTATCCCTTAAATGAAATAGAATCTATGACAGAACTGCGTGAAAATGCTACAATGGAAAATTAAGCGGCAAATCTGAAGCAGGAGGAAAATAAATGAGCGGTGAGACATACGAAATAGGCGTTATAGGGGGAGACGGCACAGGCCCTGAGGTAATAAAAGAGAGCATTAAGGTACTACAGGCCGCCTCTGCCAGATTCGGTTTCAAACTAAACTTTACGGACTATGACCTAAACGGCACGAGGTATTTGAGAACCGGCGAGACGCTGCCTGACTCTGCCTTAAATGACCTGCGAAGGCATAAGGCGCTGCTCCTTGGGGCGATAGGACACCCGGACGTAAAGCCCGGCATTTTAGAAAAGGGTATCCTGCTAAGGCTGCGCTTTGAGCTTGACATGTACATTAATCTAAGGCCCGTAAAACTCTACCCCGGCGTTGAGTGTCCCCTGAAAGACAAAGGCCCTGACGATATAGACTTCGTCGTCGTAAGGGAAAACACCGAGGGGTTATATGCCGGTGCGGGCGGCTTTCTCAAAAAGGGTACGAAGGACGAGGTAGCGACTCAGGAATCCATTAACACGAGAAAGGGCGTTGAGCGCTGCATCAGGTACGCATTTGACTACACGGCGCGGCGCAACAAGGCAAACAAGCTCACCCTCTGCGGCAAGACAAACGTCCTCACCTATGCCTTTGACCTCTGGGAACGCACGTTTTATGAGGTGGCAAAAGAATATCCCACCGTGAAGCCGGACTACGCGCATGTGGACGCCACAACGATGTGGTTTGTCAAAAACCCGGAGTGGTTTGATGTCATAGTTACTGATAACATGTTTGGCGATATTATAACTGACCTTGGGGCGATGATTCAGGGCGGGATGGGGATAGCGGCAGGGGGCAATATCAATCCGGAAGGGACATCCATGTTTGAGCCTATCGGCGGTTCGGCGCCAAAATATACGGGAAAGAATATTATCAATCCACTTGCGGCCATATGCGCCGGTGCGATGATGCTTGAATACCTCGGCGAGACGGAGGCGGGCAAAACCATAGAGAAGGCCGTCATGGAGGCAACCGCAAAGCACATAAAAAACCTCGCGGCAGGACACATGGGCATGGGCACATCTGAGGTGGGCGACCTTGTTGCAGGGATTACAGCGAAAATCTAAGCGGGCAAAGGGGGCAGGCTCAATGCTCTGCCCCCTAGTCAATCGTCATATTCGTCATTCTCCAGTAATATCCCTTTTTTGTCTTATTGTCTATTGCAAAATATTCAAAATATGAATAGCCGCCATGTACGATATCAGCACGGCAGCGATAATACTTATAATTTGAGCGGTTTACTGTGAGAATTCTGGGAATAAGCGTCTCCCCTAATTCCCCGGGCCACCATTCTGGCGAATTTAGAATATATGGCAACATTATATTGCTTTCGTTA
>JAKOEO010000013.1:0-873 GCA_022321325.1 Candidatus Magnetominusculus sp. LBB02
CCAACCAGAAAGACATAGCCAACTTCAGGGTAACAGGTGAGACAGCCGGTATTGTAACTGTAAAAGCCATTATGGGAGAATATAAATCAACTAATACGCCGGCGGACCTCAGAAATGCGGTAGTACTGCAAGGCGTACCGGGTGACATAGCGGAGGCCATAGATAAAGCGTATGACGGCGTGCCGGACGGGACAATTGGAGTTGTCTTAAATTGCGGTACTTGCGCTGCAACGGCGCCTACATTCACTAACGGTACAACTGTCTGCGGCACAAGCGACTATGATACGACATCAGGTAACTTGTGTACTGTTGCGTTGACTTTAGATCACTAAAAGAGCGGCCTGTGCGGTCAGTACTATAACAAGGGATAACATCCCGCTCTTGCGTAATAGCGAGAGCGGGTATGCTATAAGTGTAGCGGCATTAGGAGGCAGAGATGTATGTACAATCGTTAAGAGGTAAGAAAGGTTTTACCTTGATTGAAATTGCGGTGGTAATAATGATTATCGGTATAATTATAGGCGCCGTGATGAAGGGGAAGGACATAGCAAGGACAGCGCAGGTGAAGGACTTTCTGCAGGGATTTGCAGGCAAGTGGAAGGCTGTGGCAGAGACTTATTACGACAGAGTAGGACAGGAGTTAAGCGACGGCAGCAAAAACGGCAATACAGGTTCCTCGGATGGCTACATGGACGGCATATCGGCGGATTCCGGTAATGGCAGCGGCTCCAGCAGCATTATTGGCGTAGCCAAGCTCAACGCAGGTATGAACTTATGCGATATCGTTAAGAGCAACGTTATTCAGGGCGGAGCTTGTTCCAACCAGAAAGACATAGCCAACTTCAGGGTAACAGGTGAGACAGCCGGTATTGT
>JAKOEO010000013.1:883-13980 GCA_022321325.1 Candidatus Magnetominusculus sp. LBB02
CCAACCAGAAAGACATAGCCAACTTCAGGGTAACAGGTGAGACAGCCGGTATTGTGACTGTAACAGCGATTTTGGGCAACTATAAATCAACCAATACGCCTACTGACCAAAGAAATGCGGTAATACTGCAAGGCGTACCGGGTGACGTAGCGGAGGCCATTGATAAGGCGTATGACGGCATACCGGATGGTACAATTGGAGTTGTCTTAAATTGCGGTTGTAGTAGCTCAAACGGGAATCTCGGACGCAGCGCGACTGGATTCATTAACGGTTCAACTGTCTGCGGCCAAAACGACTATGATACGACAACAGGTAACTTATGTACTGTTGCGCTGACTCTGGATCACTAAAAAAGTGGCTATTGTGGCTGGTACTGTAATGTTATATAACTACCCCGCGCTTGCATTGTAAGCTGTGGCGGGCTTAATAATGGGTTTATAAGAGGTAGTATTGAAATTGAAGCAGAGATGCATATTAGGCAGAGCAACGGGGAGTGTCGGCTTTACACTGATTGAGATGGCAATTGTTGTACTGATTGTGGGCATAGTGTTTAGTATTGGCGCCTCATCTATCGGCTTCCTGCTTAAAAGGGCTAAAGCTCGCGAGACACAGGCTAAGCTCGATTCAAACGTGGATTCAGTAGTTAGCTACACTGCTGGCCCAGACGTAAGCACAACAGGTGTTACCGATGGCAAAGCCGCAGACAATGGAGTAATCGCAGACATAAAAAATAAGATGCCATATGGCAAAGATTCTTTCGGGATTGATTTTCACCTTATATTAGATTCTAATCTCTTCCCGCCTTCAGGGAAAATCAAAGATACCATCTGTGGCAGCAGTTCAACGTATATCGTTGTCTGCAGAGATAAGGCATGCAGCAGCAGTAATCAGATTCAAAATGTTGCCTTTGTAATGGCAAGCGGCGGCGAAAATCAAAATATTCAGACAGATAATGCTACAACGAGGGTAGGAGCTGCGTGTCCAGCCGGTAAAACCTGTGTAAGCATTCCTGATTATAACGAACCTGGCAATACAATGGATGACTATGTCGGTCTGGATGATACTTATAATAGCGGGGCAGCGGTAACGACTTTAAATTATGATGATATTACCAAATGGGTAACTCTCGATGAGCTAAGGACAAAGATTGGGTGCGAAGGTTCGCAATTGAAAATATTGAACAACGAGCTGCCTTCTGCTAAGATTGGCTCGTATTATTACGCGGCTGTAAATGCAAGCGGAGGCATCAAGCCAAGCGCGGGATATTACTGGTGCGCTGAAAGTAACTGTGGAAGTACTATGGCCGGTATATCGGATATAACATATGATAATGCATCAACAGCATTAGCGATTCAAGCGGAAGGTACTTGTTCATCCTGTTCGACATCTACATGTTGGAAGCAGGGTAATCAGTTCACTTTGTACGGGGATGGGGGGGCTGGAATTATTCCATCGGCCGTGCCCTACGCAAGCCCTGCTTGTTCAGGCACAAACATTTCGGGAACATATAAGATTAATGTGTATGTCAAGGACTATAATCCTGCAACTTCCGGCGCTACAGGAAATAGCGCTAATAAATCCTACGCTCTGACGGTGAATCCTAATTAATGATTCGTAAAGACATGAGAATAGTCAGACAGACATTGCCTAATCGAAAAAGGGTCAGTTGGTTTTTGCTGAGAGTCCTCTTAAACGACAGAGGCACATTGATGTTGTTTATAATTGGGGCGCTTGCAATGGCGACGGCCTTGGTAACGGCGGCGCTTTTAAGCACGTCATCAAAGGGTAAATTAGCTAAGGTCAGTGCGTCGTCAGATGTGTTAACCGCCACGCGGGATGCTATAATTGGATATGCACAGAAAGGCAGCCTACCGCCAGATCTTACTCTTAATAACACCAGAACCATACCAGTTGATAGTTATGGCCAGCCCATTCTATATATATATGATTCGACTCTAACAACAAATATTTGTTCGCAGACAACAACAGGCTTATCTCTTTCAACGGGGACTACGAACGTTGCGTTTATACTGTTTAGCGGCGGGGCTAATGCCAAGGTTGACTCAAAGGTTGGCGCTGCGACGATAACTGCGTCAGGGGCGCAAAGCGGCGTAGTTACAATAGACAGCACCGATGTGGCAAAGGTAGTAACGCTGGCAGAGCTTAAAGCTAAAATCAGGTGCGGAGGCAGCGAATCGCAGACGAAATTTGAAATCTTAAATAGCATCCTGCCCACAGCCGCTTGCGGCTCAAGCTCCTATTATGCGCAGGTCAGCGTAAACAGCGACTGCACGGCCAGCGGCAGCAATACCTGTCAATGGACATTGACTAGTGCCCCGGCGTGGGTAAACTGTTATAATACCGCCGGCACTCAGATTACTTGTTCGGCGGCATCTAACACGACGGGAAGCTCGGTTTCTCTAAAATCTACAAGCGTACCTGTCAGCGCCTCCGGCAGCAGCTCGTCTATGACATTTGCGGTACAGGACAGTAAGGGGAACTTTACGGAGAAGTCTTTGGCTTTAAATGTCAATTTATGTACAACTACAACAGTGGCAACACCAACGCCGACACCAACACCGACCCCAACGCCGACGCCGACACCGACAGCGACACCTACTGTCAATCTTACAACATTTACCAATACCGATTGGACTGACACTAGTAATGGGGTGTTAGGGGCTAATAGAGTTACAGGTACCAGAACCGGCGCTAGCTCTGCTACCTATCCTATTATAAATGCACAAGGTGGTCAGTATTTTAAGAGTATATCAGGCCTAAGTTTCGATTCAGCACAGAGCATAACAATTTCCTACTGGGTATATAATGTTGCCGGCAATACGTCTTCAATATTTGAATTGTCAGATACTAAATCGCTTACTCCTGCCAACTACATTAGATGTACCCACACCAAAAGCGGCGGTAATTGGTCTGCACAATGTAATGTAGTTATTAATAACGGGGGAACAACTTATACCTATTCTACAGCAAGTACTGATTTTACAACATTTGACATTTCGAGTTGGAAGCAGTTTGTCTTTGTCTATAATGCCGCCGCAAATCCAAAATCACTGTGGTATTTGAATGCTGTCTCAAAGGCAACTTCTCTTTCTGGTTTAACAACTAGTAAGATTACGGCAATGAATTATTTGAGTTTGTCTGAAGCTCAATTTAGTTCTATAGAAATTTATAACGGCACTGCACTCACACAAAGTCAAATTACAACGCTTTATAATAGTACTAACTAACAATGGAGAAAATAGATGAACGTAATTAAACAGTTATTGACGAAATCTGATGATTATCAGAAGAGCTATGATACGCCGCCGCATCTGCAGGGGCTTGTTAAACAGAATAAGAATAAGAGGCTGGTGATACTGCTTGTCGTCGCAGTTTTGATTACCGCCGCGGCGGTTGTCGGCTTAGATATGATGAGTAAACAGGTAGGTGAAAAGTCTGCGTTAATTGCCAAAAACACAGATGGTTTATCTACACCGGCGGACAAAAAGGCGTCTAAATCCAAAGAATCTAAAAGAGAGAAAGAACTTCAGGCGTTAAAGGGCGATATCGAACCGGGAAGCGCCCCGGCTGCCGCCCCCACCACCAAGACACAGGCCGCGCCAATATCAGTGGAATCTGAACAACGCGCGCAAACGGCAGACCAACCTGCAAAGAAACCGGCAGAACAGCCCTCTATGGCAAAGGCGGAGACGCCGCAAGCGGCACCAAGTCAGCTTGAGCAGGCCGGTAAAGCAGTGGAAACACTAAAGAAAACTATGGCAGCTGCCGATATGAGTAGTGCGTTGGATATGAATACTGAAAAGGCGTCAGCGGCTCCCATGCCGCAACAGGGCGGACAACAGCCAGTTGCACCAGCTAATGTCGCACCTGCGCAGCAACCATCTGTAAAACAGCAGTCGGCACCGGCTAACAACGCCCCGGCAGCGCCGCCGGTTAAAAAGCTCAACATCACGGTAACAGATATTGGCGATGAGCGCCCGGCAGGCAGCGCCACCTCCGCAAATGCCAATAGACGCATGGCTAAACCACCTAAGATGGACAGGGCGGCATATCTGGCAAAGGTGAAAAGCGACGAAATTGACAAATCCCTTCTGGTTGCCGATGAGTTTGTCAAAAGCGGCGACTATAGGGCGGCCTTAACCGAATATAAAAAGTTAGTCGGCAGGACGCCCATTGATTACATAATCCTTAATCAAATGGCATATCTTATGCTTAAAGATGGCAGGTACGAAGACGCCGCGGCATACGCAAAGCAGTCCGTCTCCGTTAAGGACGACTATGTACCGGCCATTGTGAACCTTGCTATAGCCGAAAGCGGCTCAAATAGGATGGCAGAGGCCGAGAGAAATTTCAAAAAGGCGCTGGCCCTTGAGCCGACAGACGAATTTGTCATTAGAAACGCAAGGCTCTTTCGCGAAAAACAGGATGCGCTCAATGACGCTGGTAGTGGAAAATTAAATGACGCTGGTAGTGGAAAATAATGATAAATAAAGAGGGTGCATAACCAATGTCAACGAAAGTTATCCTTAGCATAGACAGAAAAGACATACGCATTGCCCACGCCAAGTACGAGGGCAATAAGGTGTTCCTTCATCAATTCAGCAAAATAGCGGCCACTAAGCTTGACGATTTTCTAAGGAACGATAAGAACAAAGAATATGTCGTCGTAAATAGTTTTCAGGACATCTACTTTGATAACATCAAGCTGCCACCCGCCGACGACAATGCCACAAAGACCATGATAGACAATAATGTCGCCCGCTTGCATCCTGAGATAACAAGCGCCGCGTCTATTTCATTTTTCGTTTCAGAACGGGTGGAAGGCAATGTCTTAGAGCGCGAGTACTTTGTAATAACCGTTAAAAAGGATGAGATTAACTCCCTGCAGCGGCGGTTTCTTGCCAACGGGAAACAGATGGAGGCCCTGTACATAGACTATTTGACAATGATGGCGTTTGCCCCGTCCTCTGAAAAGCCATTCATTCTTGACTTTGTAAGCGGAGAGTATAGGAATTTTCTCCTGATTAAAGAAGGCAATATAGTGTTTGTGCGCTCCTTTGACCAGTCAGAATATAGCTCTGGATATGGCGCTGTGAACATTCCCGAATCAGCCCCGGAGACTGTCGCCGAGAGCAGTTCCGGCTATAGCGCCGCGCTTGACTCAGGGTTAGGCATTGCAGGCATCTCAGATGACAGCGCTGAGAGCAGTTCTGGATTAGACATTGCGGGTCTCTCTGAGGACAGCAGTGAAAAAATCGCCGAGGTCAGCGTCGAAAAACCCTCCCAAGCTATCCCTAAAGGCGTTTCTGGGTATAGCGCCAGCAGCTATGCCGGCAGCACCGGCTACGACGCATTGACGCTTAATATGACAGTGACTCACTGCAGACAGCTGCTTAGAATATCGCCGGAGTTTGCCCTGTTGATAGAGCAGATTAAGGACTCAGACTTAGACTCAATTCAAGCCTCTGTCCCTGTGACCGCGTTAGGCCTTCCGCCGGAGCTTCAGGTACACTCAAAGGCGGAGTTCTTTGAAAATATCCAGCCAGCCGCCGCATCATTTATGAAGACAGCCGTCAAAGACAGTGAAAAGTACAATATGCTTACTAATGAATATAACTACTTCAAGTACACAGAGGTATTCATAAAGGCCGCAATGGCGGCTTGTGTCGTAATCATTTTGGCGGCCTTGTTAGGATTAAGCAAAACGGCTGTGGCTATAAAATCAGACAAAGATCAGATATCGTCGCTAAGGCTTAGCAATTCGGACATGGACTCTGTACTGAAAGAAAACAAGCAGCTTATGGATGAGATAGCCTTTAAACAACGTAATGCAACGCTGCTTTTGAGCAGCGTTGCCGAAATAAAGCCTTTAGAGGTGCTGTCGCAGGTATTTCGGGCTGACCCTGGCGAAATCACCATAAACCAGCTAAGTTATGAATCAAAGAGCGCGGGTATCGCAAATGTTCTTATCGGGGGAGCGGTTAAAGAGGATGAGTATGCAAAATTACAGGAAAAGGCAGACGCCTTTGTTGATAAATTGAAAACCATTCAGGGGACAAAAGAGTTTAATGCCAATGTGTCGTTAGGCCAGAGAGGCTTTAATGTTAAATTCACCTATGAGAGGCCGAGATGAAGGAATACATAGAGATACTAAAAACTAAGCTGACGGTGTATTTTATTATCGCAGCGGCAGCCGTTGCGCTCACAGGGGTCTATCTATATGCAAACCAATATGAACAGTCGCTTGTCAAGACAATAACATCGCTAAATGAAATCACTGAAAAGAAGAAGAGCATCCTATCAGAGAATAAGAAAAACCTGGAGCTTTTGGACAGCTTTAACAGCGTTATGCGCGATGTCCCAAGAGATGTAAATGCTAAGCAACAAATACTGATTGCGGTTGACGGCATAAGAAGTAGAAAAGAGGCAACGGCGACATTTTCTGAGTTACAGAGTGACAAGGATATTATTAAGATGACAGTTACTCTAAGCCTCACCGGCTCGGTCAATCAGGCAGGGGAGCTAATGGCATATTTATCTAAATTACGCTTTCCATTTTTCAAGGTTGAGAGTCTGAATATGAAAATAGATACAGGTATGCTGAAAACAGACATTAACGGGACGCTTTATTTCCCAATTCTTGAAACCCAAAAGACAGGAGAAAAGGCATAGGATATGGTTAAAATAATCTCTATGATGATAGTTCCGTTTATGCTTACAATCGGTATGTACTTTTTTCTTCACAATCATGAGGTTCCTCAGGGTTTAACGCAGACTGAAAGTTCATTTCTGAGATTAAAACCAGCGCAGCCGATGAAAGATCTTGATGCGTTGCTTAGTCAGGGGAAGAAAACCACGAATGCCGACAATGGGCTGTCATCCAGTTTTATAAAACAACCCGGCATTAGCATCCCTCAACAAACGGCATCTGAGGCTGCGCAGGGCGCGAATAATGGCGCTAATAAGGGAGGGGCCGCCTCGGCGTCGGCAGGCGCTGGTAATACCGCCCCCGTGTTCAGGGTTACGCTGATTATGAAGACGGATGGCAAATATGCGGCAATAGTAAATAGCAAGGTGGTGAAAGTGGGTTCTAAAGTGGGGGCGCATAAAGTTACGAACATAAAGGACGACGGCGTTATGTTAACTATGGACAACAGCAAAGAATGGATTTCATTCAATAAAAAATAGCCAACAAGACTCAATATAGGGGGACACAAATGCGAGTAATGCCCAGCAGGTTTTTGATGAGAAGTATAAGTGTTTTGACTTTGTCATTTTTATTAGCAGCCAATATGTCTTGCTCATCTGTGCCGAGGAAGGAGATATTATCGAAAAACGAGTTTTCTACCGCCGTTTCCGATCCGACGCCCACGCGAAAGGCTGAAGTTGAGCCGTTTGAGCCGGTTGCTGAAACTCTGAATCCGTTAAGGACAAAGATAGTCTCGATAGCGGTGAATAATGAACCGTTGAGGAGCGTTTTGGAGGCTGTAGGTTCGTCAGCCGGCCTGAACATTATTATGGAAAGCGATGTTAACGCCAATACGCCTGTGTCGGTATCCCTAAACAGGGTAACGCTGGACGAGGCGCTCAAGTATATCTTCGCATCCGTTGATTACTCCTATAAAATAGAGCGTAACACAGTAGTCGTATCTAATTTGGAAACAAGGGTTTTTGAGATAGAGGTTCCTATAATTACAAATACGTTTTCGACAGACCTCGGCGGGGATATTATAGGCGGCGCGATGTCGTCTTCGTCCGGCAGCAGCAGCGGCGGCAGCAGTGGCGGCAGCAGCGGAGGATCAACTATCAAGGGAGATGTAACCCTGAAGGGAACAGCCGAAAAAACTGATGGCTGGGCAAATATTGAAAAAGTCATAGCCGGCATAATAGGTGCATCAACCACGGGGGGAGCGCAAAGCGCGCAGCAGACAACTATAACTGATGTCTCCGGCTCTGGCGCGTCGTCGGCAGGGCGTGGAAAAAATAAGTTCCCATCAGTTTACACTGACAGGGTTTCCGGAACCCTCGTAGTTACGGCATCTAAAAGGGACTTAGAGAAGGTTGATAATTTTGTTAAACGGCTGATGAAGGCGGTTAGCAGACAGGTCATGATTGAGGCAAGAGTTGTTGAAGTTCAGCTTTCCGACGGCTTACAATATGGCGTTGACTGGAATGAGTTCCTAAAGGGGCGTCTTGGCAAGGTACTGGAAGTTAACGCAAGCGGTTCCAATTTTTCTAAGGTCGTATCATCTAATGGGCCGAACTTTCACCTGACTGTCAGCGGTCCCAATAATTTTAACACCGTTCTTTCAGCCATAGAGTCGTTTGCCGATATCAATATCTTGTCGAATCCGCGTCTAAAGCTGTTAAACGGCCAGTCCGCCCTGCTTGCAGTCGGGCAAAAGACAGACTATACCAGAAGCGTCCAAAGCACAACAACAGCTACGGGCACAGCAACCGCTCAAACTACATACACAGTGAACATATCAAGTCTGCTTGACGGCTTAACGCTAGGTATCGTGCCCCGAATTGATAACAAAGGCGATATCACGCTTACAGTAACCCCTGTAATATCTCACTTTGTAAGTTTCGAGAATATGTCAACGGCCGATGGAAGCTCATACAAGCTGCCTACGATAGACCTAAGAGAGATGTCCACTACCGTAAAACTTAAAAACGAAGAGATGGTCATAATCGGCGGCTTGATATCCTCGATGCAACAGAAGAAGAACTCCAAGATACCAATCTTGGGGAGTATTCCGATATTAGGCGAACTCTTTAGTAATACTGATAACTCGATTGTCAAAAAAGAACTTGTCGTTATCATAAAACCGACGATTATCGAGAACTAGATATGGCGAAGAAAATAGGCGAACTTTTAAAGGAGAAGGGTTATGTAACCGACGAGATGTTTACGGTGGCGTATGCCCAGCAGAGAATCACCGGTCAGTTGATAGGTGAGGCCCTGCAGCAGCTTGGCTTTGTCACCTCGATAGAAATGGCGAAGGTGTTATCTGAGCAGACAGGCATACCGTATATTAACATAAGAGATATTGATATACCGAAAGAGATCCTGCAGTTAATCACGCGCGATGTTGCAGAGAGTCTTGAGTGCCTCCCGATAGGAAAAGAAAATGGGCGGCTTAACGTCGGCGTGGTTAATCCCGCAAATGTGCTTTCTATTGACAGGATAACGAAGCTCACCGGAATGCCCGTCAATATGCTGATAGTGGACTCGGATAGTTTTAAAGAAGCGGTTGAGAGGGTATATTACTTCTTAGAAAATCCTATTTTATCAATGCTTGAAGAAACCATAGGCCATATGGTGAAGACCGTAGGCGCTGACCCCAACCTTATTTCCAAGCTTACAGAGCTGATTTTACAGGACGGAGTCAGACGGGAGGCCACAGATATACATATAACGCCTGAGAGCAATGCAATGCACGTTTTTTACAGAGTTGACGGCGTTTTACAATATGGCCATTGTATTCCTAAAGCGTCTCAGGCCGGAATCACGTCCAAAATCAAGATCATGGCGAGTATTGATATCGCCGAGCAAAGGCTTCCGCAGGACGGTTTTTTCAACTACACGTTTCTAAGAAAGAAGTACGATATCAGAGTATCAACAATTCCGACAATATTCGGAGAGAACATAGTTCTACGATTGCTGTCAGGTTCTGGTACGCTGTTTCGTTTTGATTCCTTGGGTTATGAGAAGGATGAGGTTAACAAATTAGAGAAGGTTTTTCATAAACCTTTTGGAATTCTGCTGGTAACCGGGCCGACTGGCAGCGGTAAGACTACAACGTTGTATGCGGCGCTGCGTCAGCTCAAACTGCTGGAGAAAAACGTCATCACCGTAGAAGACCCTGTGGAGTACCGCCTTTCGTTTGTCAGGCAGACCCAGGTCAATACGAAATCGGGGTATAATTTTACGCTTGCGGCAAGAAACTTTATGAGGCAGGACCCGGACGTTATGCTTATCGGTGAAATAAGAGATGAGGAGACTGCCTCTATAGCAATAAGGGCGTCAATTACCGGTCATTTGGTTCTATCAACCCTTCACACAAACGATGCCGTTGGCGCAATTCCCAGACTGCTCGACTTAGGCGTCGAGAAATATAACGTTACAGCGGTGCTCGTCGGCGTCATTGCTCAACGGCTTGTAAGGAAGATATGTCCAGCCTGCAAGGCAAAATATGAACTCACTGACAGCGACAATAAGTATCTTGCAGACATAGGCTATACTATCAAGGCATCGAATATATACTATGGCAAGGGATGCGAGCTGTGCTTTGACACGGGATTTCTTGGAAGGCTTGCCGTGGGCGAGGTTTTAGTGCTTGATGATGAGCTGAAAGAATTAATCAACGAGGGCGCCTCTGTGATAAAAATTAAACATGTCGCCGTAGAGAAGGGAATGAGGACAATGCTTGAAAATGCCTTGATTAAATTGGAAGCAGGCGTTACCTCGCTTCATGAAATACAAAGGGTGTTGGGCTAATGCCGACTTATCAATATAAGGCGCTTGCTCAGGGCGGCGAGATGCTGACAGGCACCATGCTGGCTGACGATATGGCCGCTTTCTACACCAACATGTATATTTCCAATCTTCAGGTAATAAAGGTAAAAGAGGTCTCCCAGAAGGGCTTTAATGCACTGCTGCAAAAGATATCATCCAGACAAATTCCAAGAAAAGATGTCATTGAGCTTTCGTCTAATCTTTCAGTAATGATAGAGGCCGGCGTTCCTGTTCTCAGCGCCCTTGACGATCTTATCGAGACTGCCTCCACAGGCCATATCAGAAATAAACTGACGTCGCTTAAAAGGCAATTGCTGTTAGGCTCAAGCCTCTCGGATGCGATTTCAAGAGAGAGCGCGGCTTTCCCCGATATCTTTGTCAGACTGGTGCGTATTGGTGAAGAGACCGGTACGCTTGCAAAAAATTTAAACGATGTTGCCGAGCATCTTCAGCGAATCGAGGATTTATCCAGTGTAATCAAAAGAGCGCTGATGTATCCCATATTTGCTATTACAATAACGCTGATGATTCTGGCTTTTTGGGTTGTCTATGTACTGCCTAAGATGAATAAGCTATTTTCAGAGATGGAGATAAAACTGCCTGCGTTTACCAGATTTCTGTTTGAACTAAGCGACACTATTCCAAAATATTGGTATTTTATCCTGGTGGTACCTGTGCTGGCTGTTGCCTTTCAGATGTCAAAACGCAATGAAAAGGTAAGGTATTTTTTAGATTACATGAAGCTGCATGTGCCAATTTTTAAGTTGGTAATATACAATATGCTGGTCTCGATGTTTGTAGAGCAGTTAAGAATATTGGTGCTCTCTGGAATAACATTGAGCCGGTCTTTGGAGCTTTTACAGGATACGATTAAAAATGTAATTTTCAGGAAGGCGTTTGTCAATATAAATGAAATGATTCTGAGCGGTACGAGTTTAACGGAGGCCATTAAGACTCAGAAATTGTTTCCGGCGTTGGTGATAAGAATGATTTCTGTTGGCGAGGTCTCTGGAAGTCTGGACGAGCAGCTCGGTTTTTTATCGAAGCATTATGAGAAAGTATTAAACGCTATAGCCGATAGGATGTCAAAGATTATTGAGCCGGTCATAATGTTGTTTTTAGGCGGTTTCGTGGCTATTATAGTGATAGGGCTGATATTGCCGATTTACGATATGCTCACTTCTTTAGCAAAAATGTAAGAATCTATAAATGCAGATTGTTTCGATATGAGCGTTTTAAAATATTACGAGTTAAAAGAAGACCCGTTTAAGATATCCCCGGACCCTTCGTACTATTATCCTTCCCAGCGCCATGCGGAGTGTATTTCGTTAATAGAGTACTCAGTCAGACAGCGGGAAGGGTTTACTTTAGTAACCGGAGAGCCTGGGATGGGCAAGACAACGTTGTTGAATGTGTTTGTTGACAGATTCAGAGACAACTCCGAGTTTGCCATCGTACTTACGCCAAGGCTGTCGCCTAATGAGCTGCTTAATGCCATTTTGCAGGAGTACCAACTGCTTAAAGGAGGCAGCTGTCGTGAAAGTGATATAGTAGATGTAATAACAGGCCAAAACAAGAAGCATCACCATGGAACAGCGGCGCTGCCTTCCAAGAATGATCTGCTGATATCGTTTAAGGACTTTTTGGTAGAGAAATCTAACGCGGGAAAATATGTAATTATAATTATTGACGAGGCGCATAATGTACCAGATGATTCGCTGGAGGAACTGAGACTGCTCTCGAATTTTGAAACGCGCGACGGGAAATTACTCCACATAATATTCTTCGGCCAGCCGGAACTCGATAAAAGACTGCAATCCCCATCGCTCACGCAGCTAAACCAGAGAATTATTACGCGCTACAGGATTAAGCCGCTCAATAAGAAGGATACATGTGATTACATTAACTATAGATTATCAATCGCCGGAAGGGGCCTTGTAAGATTTCATAGCTCCGCCATAAGGGCATTTCACAGAAAGACAAATGGCATTCCGCGCCTGATTAACATTCTCTGTACCCGTGTGATTATGACAGCCTTTCTAAGTCAGGCAAAAGAGATAACGAATACACACGTAAATATTGCGGCCAGGAGTTTGACCTCCGATTATGAAGGCAGGCCGCTAGGCGGGCTGGTTGCCGGCTTCTCGAAGGCTCTGATTATTTTGATATTGGCAGTCATTGTAGCCTTTGGAGTTGTTTATGTTTACAATAGGCATCGCTCTGAAGGGACTTTTCCCATAGCCAAGGCGGCAACGGCAGTAACGCCGACGCCGGCGCCAATAGCCAAGGCCGTACCAGTGATAACGCCGACACCAACGCCAATAGCCAAGGTTGTACCAGTTGTAACGCCGACACCGACGCCAATAGCCAAGGCAGAGCCTGTCATAACGCCGACACCAATAGCGAAGGCTGTACCAGTGATAACGCCAACGCCGATAGCGAAGGCAGAGCCTGTCATAACGCCGTCACCAACTCCAATAGCCAAGGCCGTACCAGTGATAACGCCGACACCAACGCCAATGGCAAAGGCTATACCGGTGGTAACGCCGACACC
>JAKOEO010000013.1:14037-26705 GCA_022321325.1 Candidatus Magnetominusculus sp. LBB02
GGCTATACCGGTGGTAACGCCGACACCGACGCCAATGGCAAAGGCTATACCGGTGATAACGCCGACACCAACGCCAATGGCAAAGGCTATACCGGTGATAACGCCGACACCGACGCCAATGGCAAAGGCGATACCGGTGGTAACGCCGACACCGACGCCAATGGCAAAGGCGATACCAGTGATAACGCCAACGCCGACACCAATGGCCAAGGTTGTACCGGCAGTAACTCCGCCACCGTTGGTTAAAGAGGCCAGGATGAGCAGCGCAAGTCCTGTGGTCAAGGCGGCCCGGCCGCGCTCAATCTCTGAAGACAACGCTGAAGCCACAACGTCCCCCGCTGAACCTGCACGTCCGCAAGTCAGCATTAGAAACAACATGCTCACAAACATTAAAGACAATAAGACAGTAACTACGTCGCGCGTTACTATTCTCAGGGCTTCTCCTTCCTTTGACGCCGAGGTTGTCAAGCCCCTGGACGAGGGTGAAGAGGTTTCTATAGACAGCAAAGACACAGAGGATGGAAGCGGCGAATGGTATAAAGTTAAACTCCCAGACGGTAAGAAGGAAGGATGGCTTAACAAGGCTGCTCTGCAAACGCCTCAGTAGGCTCTTCGCCCGCAAATAGAGTGGCTTTAAATTAAGGCAGCTTTATACCAAGTAGCAATCATATAAGTAGATTATCACTCACAGCCAAAACCCCGACTCCACCTGCCTTGCCTTGTCGTCATTCCGGCTTGTCCGGAATCTTCTTTGGCCTGATGATGTGGACAGATTCCGGACGAGCCGGAATGACGGAATCTTAAAATATCTTTACCTCTATGGTTACAACTTAGTTTAGCATTATGAAACACTCTTAGCAGCTATAAACTGCATTAACCAGCAAGATATGCCTTATCGTAGTCAAGCCATAGGTCAAGAATCTCCCCAATGGTTTCATAAAACTCGCTTACGCCGCATGATGAGATCCTCTGGGCAAACGAGTGCGTCCATCTGCCTAAGTGCTCAGCGATAAACTTCCTCTGGGCATCCGCAGTAACAAACACATGCTCCTCATTGTTGTCCTTGAGAGCCAATGCCTCTTTTAACGACATAATTTGCATATATTCAAGCTCTGTCGCTATATGGTCAACCCGTTCAGGCGATTTTTTGGATACATCGAGGCCAAAAGATAAGTAAAATCCGGCTATATCTGCAAGCTGTGCCTGCGACGAGAAGGAATGCTGCGGGGTTTCCTTCGTATATTCCGCTTCATAGGGGGAGGCGGAAAACCCTCCCGAAGGCAAGAACAGCGTACTGTATTGGACTGTTAGTTGTTCGTAGTCTAACTGCCCTATAATATTTTCAAGTTTATTGAAAAGGGGGAGGAATCCCTCCCCCCCTTCTAAGTGCCCAATAAGGTTTCGCAAGTCGCCGACATAGCCTGACGATAAAAGTCCCTCGTTCGGCTCTCTGAAAGCCGTCGCCAATAGTCCATACATATTACTTCTCAGATTGGCTGCCGCTATATCATATTCGACTTCGTTCATCATAACTCCTATTTTGCCGCTTCGATGTGTAAGGGTATCCAGACAGTGGAAATAGCCTTCGAGCCGTTTACGTCTCTGTTTTGTCCGTTCCATACGGCAACGTTCATGAAGGTATTTTTGCCCGGAAGCAATTCGGCGTCAGAGCCGCTTGCTCTGTTGATGTCTCTTAAAAATACGACTGTCCACTTGCCGTCTTTGTAATGGCCTGATGCCTTTACCGGCTGTTCCTTCAACCGCGTGATGGTGCCGTATCCCTCGGCCACGTAATCAAGCGTTGTAGACTCCGCAGATGGCTTGCCGGGGAATTCACCCTTCATTATCGCATCTGAATAGCCGACGTGTATGCCTTCTGTCTGCGGCTGGCGCGCCTCAAGGTGGCGGCGGCCTTCTTTCTCAGCCTGCCAGTCAGCCCTCCACTGCCATATGTTTACCGGCTCTCCCTTTGAACCCATAAGCGGAGACGGGTTAAACTCAGAGGCGGCTGTGGGAAACATCAACGCTACTGAATCGCGAAACGAATCTATCGCCGTCTCCACGTTTTCTGTCTTGTCGGTCCATGTAACCTGTATCGCTACTGTTTTGCCGTTATGCACAGCCTTGACAGTCATCGCGGGTGCCTCTGCCGATAAGTCAAAGATATATCTGGCGTTTGTCTGAAGCTTTTTAGTATCCCCGGCAGGGACAGCCCCACTTCCGAGATGGTTGGACTGCGATACTGAAATAAGTCCAACGCTTTGCGCCTTCGCTGAGTTGAAGATGTCAGCGTTGTCAGCCGTTATCGGCTTATTGACATATTTTATCGTCACTGGCTCCAACATTGCGGCTGATGACAAGGCCGACAACATTACCAGACAGGTAACGACCACCGCTGCTGCTAAAACTTTTCTCATTCTATATCCTCCTATTTCGTCAGGGCGTCAGCCCTGATTATTAATTCCCGCATTAGGGTGTGTCCAAACGGTAAGCGTCACGCGCCTTGTCGTAGGATTCCCTGACAACATTCGGCTCAGTGATAGGCGCCTGGGCAACAAGCGTACCTTTTGAGTCATATCCCAGCGCAACATCGTTTTTGACGTCGAATTTCGTCATTATCTCAGGAGCGCTGCCAAAAAGTACCAGCAGCCCCTTCAGTATCGGGTCATTATGCACCTCTTCCTTATACACCTTAATGGCTTGTTCAACGCCAGGCCCAAACATCTGCTTCAAATACGGCGTAGGTACATGAATTGGCGGTATATAGTAGATGTTTGGCTGTGTGCCGAACTGCGGGTAAAGCGGCAGCGCAAGTTTCTTGACATGCACCAGATAGTCAATAGGGTTGTCGGCCTTAGGGGCATCAGGAGGACTTATCCAACCCTGCATCCTGATTTTGCCGATGCAGTGCTCCATGCACTGGGTGTGAAGACCCTGTTCTACCTTAGGATAACAGGCAACGCACTTTTCTGACCGATATGTAGTGGCGTTAAACATAGGCTTTTTGTACGGACATCCCGCCACACACTGCCTGTAGCCCTGGCATCTGGACTGGTCTATCAGCACAATGCCGTCCTCGGGGCGTTTATAGACCGCCTGTCTGGGGCAGTTTGCCACGCAGGCCGGGTGTGAGCAATGGTTACATAGCCTCGGCAGGTAATAAAACCAGATAGGGTGTGGCAGGCTGTTTATGTGCATCCCCTTGTTTACAGATCCGCCGTAAATCTCGTCCTCGCCCATGTTCGGGTATGACCAGTCCTCAAGGTCAGGAAGGAAGCCTTCTACGTTTTTATTTTCCTCTGCCGCCTTCTCAAATATGGTCTTGCCCTCGTACGTACCGGCGTTCCATTTGCCGCCTCCTATCTTTTCCAGCAGCTTGAAGTCCCAGTACAGGGGATATCCCCCGTATGGCTTGGACTCCACGTTATTCCAAAACATGTACTCTTGGCCTCGACCTGTCGTCCACGATGTCTTGCAGGTTATCGTGCATGTTTGGCAGCCGATACACTTATTAATGTCAAATACGGCGGCAAACTGTTTCTGAGGCGCAGGCGATTCATACGTATACTTCATCTTTCTATTTATCTGCCAGTTAAACACATCTATCATTATCTAATTCCTCCTCTATCCAACAAAATTGCCGTTGAGATAGTCTTTGAATTTGGCACTCTCATACGTAGGCCGCCCACCAAGAGTTATAGGTCTCCATTTGCCTTTGCCGGACTCGCCGCCGTCCTCCGCCTTTGAAAACTTTACGAACGATTCACGCGGCGCGCCGTTTGCGCAGTGTACGTCTGGTGCAAATCCCTTTCCTACGGCCTGTCCCATGAGGTCCTTTCTTACCAGCGTATCTGTAAGCAGCGTAGGTCTTAGCCATGAACGCGTGCCGCTCTGGTGGCCGCCGTGGCGGTACATTGACTGGTAGCCTGTGTCTGGAGACTTGGCAAGGCCGTCTTTGCGCGTCTCCTGGCCCTTTACCGAACCAAATGACGCCATGTAGAGGTTAAACCATGTCCTGACAACGCCGCGCGTCGTACCGGGATAGTATCTCGCCCGCAGCATGCATCTGGAGACTTTGTATTCGTGAGGGCGTTCCTTCCAGCCCGTAAACGGCATGTCCTCGGGGTCGGCGTCCACCCATATATAATCTCCATCTTCTATATTGTAGGCCTTGGCGTCCTCAGGGTGAATATCGAGATAGCCCTCGCCTACCCACGGTTTGCGCTTGTCCTTTCTGTACATATCGCCAAACGGCCCCCACCACACAGACATATAATCCAGGTCTGCAAACATCGTATGTACGCTGTGGCGGTATTTCGGCGTAAGCCATATGAAATTATATTTCTCCTTGATAAGCGGGTGCTCTGTCTTCATAAGCTCATCTACTGTGTGGATGACGTTTCGCACCTGGCGCGTCTCTCTGGACATGTCTGTCCTTGAGAAACCATAATCCTCAGGCGTCTTTGGCTTAATCAGAGGATGCGGCGCCGCCACTATCGAGTTAGGGTCGTAGAATGTTGAGTCTATCGGCTCTCTGTGAAGCGGGATGCACTCGCCGTAGTCTTTGAACTCCTGTTCCTCTCTGAAAAACTCAAGCCTGCCGGTCTTGCTATACCAGGGCTTTGACTCGTTGCTCTGCTCATAGCCTATGAACTTGGGATAGGTCTTGCCCATCATCATAGCAGGGATACCGTCTTTGGCCTTTGTCAGCAGGTCTTCTACTTCATAACCCTTAAACATGTTCGAGTGGTTGAGAATCCTCTGTATGTAGGGTTTTGCCCTGTGCGTTTCGTCTATAAACGCCCAGTAGTCGTTGAAGCGGTTGTCGCCGGTCAGCTTTGCAAGTGCTGCGGCCACGCCCTTATATGTCTGGGTGTCACTCTGAGTGTTATGTATGCGCTTTATCTCTCCAAGCGGCATTACCTGCATGAATGGGTTTGTACATGAGTTGGTCAGATCATTCATATTGTACTCCGCCCAACTGTCCACACCAAACACTATGTCGGAGTATTCACAAGAGGCGTTCCACCACCATTCGTTTACAAAAACAGCCTCTATCATCCGCTTATGAATCCCCTTGGCGCGATAAGCCGGATGTCTTAACAAGTTCATCACAAGCTCGTAGTGCCCTTTGGCGTTGCCAAGCAGGGAATTAGACGCGGTAAACCATAGCGCCTTCGTTGGGAAAGGCATGTGGGTCTTGCCATTGAAGTACGTGCCGTGTACCTTTAGCGGCTGGTCGCCGTGTGAGTAATAATGGGCGGACTGGTATGCAAACCGTAAGTTTACCTTCGCGGGCTTTGCAGGGTCGAGCGTTATATCAAACGGGTTTTCGGCCATGTACTGCGGCATGCCGTTAAAGTAAGCGGCGCGATAGTTTCCCGCGTAACTTCCGACATTGCCGCCGAAAAAGCCTACGTTTCTGGTCATCGCCGCTACAAGGAATATCGCCCTGTCTTTCTGGTCTGCGTTAAACATTTGGTTTGGTCCCATGCCTACCGTAAAGAGCACCTTCTCAGGGTTGGCGGCAAACTGGCGCGCCATGCTTGTGATAGCCGACTGCGGCGCCCATGTGACCTTCTCCGTGTTTTCCGGCGTCCATGTGTCCATAACGTGCTGTTTTACTAAATCAAATACCGTGCGCACCTTTACGTCTTTGCCGTCTATCGAGACTGTAAACTCGCCCTCAAGAGCCGGGTCTATTCCAAGTTTTGCAAAGTGTTCTCCTACGTCGTCGCTTGATACGGCAGCGGGTTTGCCGGTCTTGGTATCCCACATCACGAAGTCGCCAAACTCATTACGCATCGCCTCGGTCATGGCCGGCATCCCTACATTGACCTGAGCCGGTTTGGGAAGGCTGGCCGCGTCTTTTACAATCATCTTCAGCTTGAGTTCCTTGTTCTTATAGCCGCTGAATACCTCGGCTGCCTTTAAGGTATTGCCGGTATCCATTCTTACAAGCATCGGGAAGTCCGTGTGGGTCTTCATAAACTGCGCATCGTATAGCTTCTCTTTTATAAGCACATGCGCAACGCCGAGGGCAAGGGCGGGGTCAGTGCCGGGGCGAATAATCACTATCTCATCCGCCTTGCTGCACGTAGAGCTGTACTCGGTGGTGATGGCCAAGACCTTCTTTCCCTTAAGCCGCGCCTCGGTAAGCCAGTGCCCGTCAGGCATCTTGGTTGATATCCAGTTTATGCCCCAACATGCGACAATGTTTGTGTACTCAACGTTGGACAGGTCAAAGTCAATGGTCTGCTGGCCGCACACCATTGGATGGCCGGGCGGTAAATCTGTGTGCCATGTATAGTTGTCAAGCCCGACGCTGCCCAGCGCCTTGTCGTCGTCAACTTTTCTTATATGTTTATCCAGAAGGGCCATTGAATTTGCCGTCCTGTACTGGCCAAATAGTTTAATTGAGCCAAGGACGGGCATTCCGCCTCTGAATTTCATCGCCCTCGTGCCGGCCCCTTCCATACGCTTAATCATCGCCTCGTCGTAGTCCTGCTTTTTGAGCTGCGCCGCACCCTCATCTCCTGAATATGTCTTAGAGATGTTATAAAATGCCTTAGCCGCGACCTCATAAGCCTTCTCATAAGGCATCTGTACGTACTGGTCCTCGCCGCGTTTGAAATACTCCGCCGCCGGCATACCGTTGGCGTCACGCGGGAATCCTTTCTCTACCCATGTGAGAAATCCCTTCCTCACCATCGCCCCTTTGACGCGCCTGTCGCCGTAGAACCTCCTCACAAGCGATATTCCCTTGTTGCAGTGGCGCGGGTCCCACCTCTGGCTAGCCTTAGTGCCATAGACATCGGTTGCCTTGTGGTAGTTCTGAGAAGGCCCAACCCTCACAACGACACCATTTTTTACATACGCCCTCAGGTAACAGTTGTGCGTACAGTTTGGCGTACATGTAAAGACATAACTGCTGTCCGGCTTATATATATCCCTGTAGACCTTTTCCCAATCTCTGGACGGATAGTGTTTCATTGGGTTTTCAACGCCCACCGCAGGCTCAAAGGCACTCATCGCCAGCGCCTCGGCCCCGCTCAGCGCCGAGAGCAATAAAACGCCCGATGCGCCCTTTAGAAACTTTCTTCGCGATATTTTTCCCATATTTAACGCTCCTTTACTTTATCTTTTTCATAAGCTTCAGCGTGTAAGATACGAGGTTCCACCTCTGCTCCTCATTGAGCGAATCCTCATAAGACGGCATACCTGTGCCATCCAGTCCTGTGGTAAACGTCATATAGACATTCTCAGCCGATGAGCCGCGCTTTAACTGCCCTGAGGTAAAATTAAACGGCAGGATGGGCTTCCCTGAATCGTCCTTGATTTCGTCAGACTTTGGCCCGTCTCCCTTGCCTTCTTTGCCGTGACACTCCCAACACTTCATCTTCTCAAACACTTCCTTGCCTTTTGTGACCGACGCCTCTGTCCCCACATACGCAGGTTTCTTTACGGCAACCGGTTCACACGCGCTCTCTTCTTTCCACCTTTCAGAAAGCGTCTTTACATAGCCCACGACAGCGTCTATGTCTTTGTCAGATACGTCAAGATGCGACGGCATACCACCGCGCATAATCCCGTTCTTGATGCTATTGTGCAAATCGCCGTCCTTGGGCAGACAGCCAGTTGCGGTAGAGCGAAACTTGAACACCCCAGCCGTCAAGTCCCTTGGATAAACCGCCCAGTACGCGTTCTTTGCCCCAGCCTTTTCCACAATTCCGATAGAACCATTTCCATCGCCAGTGGAGTTATGGCATATGGCACACCGGCTTTCGTAAACCTTCTTGCCACGTTCCGTATCGGCCGTACTGTTGGTCGTCCAGACAAACTGTACAATCACCGACAGGGCAATCATCAACCGTAATACATTGTTTCCCGTCACAGTGCCCTCCTTGTTTTTATAGACTCACGCCGACTGCGTCGGCCTAATAACCGTAACAACCTAATTACGTTTAAGGTGATACATGTTACCACAGTCGCAAAATAAAACGCAAAAAAAAACAATAACATCAAATATTTAGCATGGGCGCAATAGTGACCATAGTCACATCTAGCATAGCATAGCCTTAACAATGTAGTGATATTTATTGACATTATTATCACAGGGTATCTGTCTCGGCGTTAAGTGTTATTCACTGTATGGCAGTATAATGTAGATAAAACTGGAGTAATTTATATTTGGTTTATTAAAAAAATTATTTTTACGAGTCAGGGTTCTAAGTCAGACCAAACCTTAATCGTCACACAATCGGCGGTCACTTTTTTATCGGATGTATCGCAAGGCAGTCATAGACGACCTTCTCCCCCTGATAGTTAGTGCTGCCGCGGCGCACAACTTTCCAGCCCTTATATTCATAGCAGCTTTTGTCGGCAATAGCAGCCGTGAATGCCTCATTGTCTCTGGCAAAGTCGGCTATCTCAAGGCTCTGGGTCAAAACCACCGGCCTCATACCTGCACCGGTGACAACCATCATATGTTCAATCACCATATTTTCAAGGTCTACGGCCACGGGCGCGGCTGAGGCGGCGTGTGTTTTTAATTGTATCATCCTGGCACGCGTATCAGGGCCTGAGTCTTCCATGGCAAGCTGCGCCATATCGAGCAGTCTATGACGCACGGCATTAAGGTCGGCTATCTGTCCGAAATCTTTGCACTGTGGATTTGCCCCAATCACTTTTACAAGCGTGGATACTTCCTTTAAATAGGTACTCCTTTGGTTGTCTGGAACCAGAAACATGATTATCAGCCTGACGGGCGGCTCCCCCGGTTTTCCGTAATCAACGCCCTGGGGGCTCCATCCTATGGCGCACAGCAACTCGCCATCTAACGATAGCGGGGCATGAGGACAGGCCCAGCCGGCGCCAAGCGACGTATTTGAGACGCTTTCACGCCCAAGCACTGCTCCAACTACGTCAGTTCCGGCGGGGACAGAGGGGACGGCTTCAAGCAGGCTGGCAAGTACCTCGAAGGCGTCTTTTTTGTCATTATCCGGAAGCTCAATCAGCCGTCCTTCTTCCAGTGCCTGAAGCATAGTATGAAGCATCTTATTCACCTCCGAATTTATTGAAAAACCACTGTTTGACTTTATGTGTAAGAACCGAGTATATAACTAAAAACGCTGCTATCCAAGCCCAGTAACTAAGCGGCAGCGGCACAAACCCAAAGTATGCGGCAGCGGGCGAGTATGGCAAGAGGGCGCCTATTATCATTATAATAAGCGTTGTCAATGTCATTGGCCATGACGCATGGCTATGGAAAAACGGCAGCCGTCTGGTGCGAATGATATGGACAATAAGCGTTTGCGTAAGAAGCGATTCCACAAACCATCCGGTCTGAAAAAGCTGCGCATAGGCCGACTGCCCCGCCCCTTCGGGCGTATGAACAAAGGCCCGCGCGTTGTAAAAGTACCACATCAGGGCAAATGTCGCATAGTCGAATATTGAACTCATTGGCCCGACAAATATCATAAACCATTTAATATTGCGAATCTCCCATTTACGCGGTTTCAGAATCTGTTCCTCGTCCACATTATCTGTGGGAATGCTGGTTTGAGAGAAATCATAGAGCAGGTTATTAACTAAAATCTGAATAGGCTGCATAGGAAGAAACGGCAGCAGGTAACTTGCCCCAAGCACGCTGAACATGTTGCCGAAATTAGAACTTGCCCCCATGCGGATGTACTTGATGATGTTACTGAAGACCTTTCGGCCTTCCAAAATGCCATCCTCAAGCACCAGCAGGCTCTTTTCCAGAAGCACTATGTCAGCGGATTCCTTTGCCACATCCACCGCTGAGTCAACAGAAATGCCTACGTCGGCGGCACGCAGCGCCGGGGCGTCATTAATGCCGTCTCCCATATAGCCCACGACATGACCTCTCTGTCTTAGTGATTCTATGACCATCTCCTTTTGAAGAGGTGACAATTTCACCAACACATTAGCCTTCATAACGGCCTCTGAAACCTGCTCAGGGGTCATTCGCTCCAAATCCTCACCAGTCACAACGCTGTTGACCTCTAAACCAACATCGCGGCATATCTTCTTCGTTACAAGGGCGTTGTCGCCCGTCAGTATCTTAACGTCCACGCCTGTCTGTCTCAAAAGCACAATGGCCTTTGCCGTTGAGTCCTTTGGAGGGTCTAAAAAGGCAATGTAACCAAGCAAAACCAATCCGGCCTCATCGGCCACACTGAACTGAGAACGCTGCCGGGGATAGTCGCGATATGCGATGGCCAGACACCTGTATCCCTCGTTATTGAAACGCGCAACTTCTGAAAACAGATCGTCTCTAAGCATGTCAATCAGAGGATAAATCTTGTCGTCCAACTGGTAGTGATCGCAACATTTATACACCTCTTCTACAGCCCCTTTACAAATAAGCACATAGTCTCCTTCAAACTCCACCACTACTGACATGCGTCTGCGCTGAAAATCAAACGGCAGCTCATCCACCAGACGGCAATTGTCCTTGACGTAAAACTCGCGATGGTCAAGGACAGCCCTATCGAGCAGATTGCGAAGGCCGGTCTGATAATAGCTGTTCAGATAGGCATAACGCAAGACATTCTCGCTCTCTTCCCCTGTGACGTCCACATGCTGTTTAAGAATGACGCGGTCCTGGGTCAGCGTCCCTGTCTTGTCTGTGCAGAGGATATCAATAGCCCCTAAATTCTGAATTGCAGAGAGACGCTTAATGATTACCTTCTTGCGGGACATGGCAAGCGCCCCTTTTGCCAGATTCACCGTTACAATCATAGGCAGCATCTCAGGAGTCAACCCTACGGCAACGGACATGCCAAACATCAGGGCCTCCAGCCAGTTGCCTTTTGTCAGGCCGACAATCATAAAGACGGCAAAGACCATACATACCATAAACCTTATCATAAGCCATGTAAAGGACTTCACTCCTTTATCGAAATTGGTTTCATTTGCCCTGTCTGCAAGCCGCTCGGCGATAGCCCCAAAGAAAGTACGGCTTCCGGTATTGACTACCAGGCCGCGGCCCGAGCCGCTGTTAACGCTGCTTCCCTGAAAGCAGGCGTTGCTCATCTCAAGCACCGCGGCCACACCTCCAGTGGATTCCACATTTTTTTCTACAGGCATGGACTCGCCGGTAAGCGTGGATTGGCTGACATAGAAATCCTTGGCAGAGAGCAGACGTAAATCTGCCGGTACAATAGACCCCGCATTAAGAAGCACAATATCCCCGGGAACAAGGTCTGCCAAAGGCAGCTCCGTCTCCACGCCGTCTCTTAAAACTACTGCGCGAGACTGTACCTGCCTTCCAAGGGCTTCAACAGCCCTGCTTGAACGATGATCCAATATGTACGACAGTCCAATGCTCAACACAACCATGAATGTAACGACAACCGTTGAGCGGATGTCTCCGGTCAGGCCAGAGATAAGCGCAATCACCAGAAGCTGAATAACAAGAGGATTTTTGAGGCGGCGCAGGATATCCTGTAGAAAATTCAGGCGCTTTGCGTAGGATATTACGTTTCGCCCATATCTGATCATAAGCTGCTCTGCCTCTTCTGTAGTCAGTCCACGCTCATTGCTGCCCATAATAGACATCGCCCTGATAGTGGATGCTAAGCAGATTTCCATAAGCAGCTTTTCGTCGTCCGTACGGCTGTGAGGCGTTGCCGCCATCTTGCGAATCCATGAAGGCATAAAGAAATCATAGAGAAATTTAAACATGACGCAGCTCCTGGCTATTCAATGATAGGTTACGCAACACTGCTCTCATCATTAATGTTACCGTCAACCAAACCTTCCCGTTATATAGTCTTCCGTCAACTTATTTGATGGATATGTAAACAGCTTGGGTGTGTCGTTAAATTCTACAACTTCGCCAAGCATGACAAAGCCTGTGTAGTCGCTCATCCTTGCGGCCTGCTGCATGTTGTGCGTGACGATTATTATTGTTACGGCTGATTTTAATTCAATGGTGAGTTCTTCTATTTTTGACGTAGAGATAGGGTCAAGGGCGGACGTAGGCTCATCAAAAAGCAGCACCTCAGGGTTTACCGCAAGTGCGCGGGCTATGACGAGACGCTGCTGCTGCCCGCCTGAGAGTGTGTAGGCGCTGTCGTTGAGCTTGTGTTTGACCTCATCCCAAATGGCGGCCTGTTTAAGGGAAAACTCTACATGAGAGTCAAGTTCACTGCGTTTATTAATTCCCCTAAGCCTGAGGCCATAGGCGACATTTTCGTATATCGAAAGAGGAAACGGCGTCGGTTTTTGAAACACCATTCCTATGCGGCTGCGAAGCCCAATGATATCAATATCATCGCCAAGTATATTGACGCCGTCAAAGATAATCTCCCCCTCGTAGCGATTGCGGGGATAGAGGTCGTGCATGCGGTTTAGACACCTTAAGAGCGTGGTCTTGCCGCAGCCGGACGGGCCAATCAGTGCGGTTATGGCATTCTTATGTATAGGGATATTAATATTTTTCAGGGCGTGGGCACCGTCTGAATAATAAAAATGCAGTCCTTTTACCTCATCCATTTAATCTCCAATTTCAACTGCCGTTAACTTAAGCCGCCGTCAACTTTGCCGTCTCATGCATACGCTGGTCTCTGACTATAGAAAAGCCTGGCTTAGACTTCGCGGCCTTCTTAACGTCTGTAGCCAGCGAGGCCAGATGCGCA
>JAKOEO010000013.1:26715-28218 GCA_022321325.1 Candidatus Magnetominusculus sp. LBB02
TGGCTTAGACTTCGCGGCCTTCTTAACGTCTGTAGCCAGCGAGGCCAGATGCGCAACCGACTCTATCTTATATACCTCAGTGCTGACAATGCCGATAGACAGCGACAATAGCTCATATCTTTCTTTCTGTCCCTTTCGGTTTACTGACTCATAGTACCCCGTAGTGAAGTCCGTTTCGCCGTGGAACTCCCTGAGTGCCGCCTTAAAACTGTCTATCAACGCATTGCACAGCGGCAGCGACATGCTTGGATGGGCCAAAAGTATGAAATCATCCCCTCCGATATGCCCTGCAAAATTAAAATCATGATGTAGTGCCTGCATGGCCTCCTCGATTACCATTCCCAGCGTCTTTATAACCGCATCGCCTTTTTCAAAACCGTAGTTGTCGTTGTATGGCTTAAAATTGTCGAGGTCTATGCAGCAGATATCGAAGTGAGTGTTTTGGGCAAGCGATATGGATTTCTCGGTGACCGCCGCCAAGAGTTCGCTGACCGTGACAGAACCGGAATACTTCCCGTTTTTAGTAACACATATGTCGTCATAGAGGAAATCAGTGTTTCTTGACCTGACCATCCTGGCGGCGTCTTCAAGCAAGCAATTGCCCTCAATCACAAGAAACTGCGTCTCCATTAAATCTCTTACCCGCTTGCGGTAGTTGAGGGCTGAGCCATAGCCGCACTTACCCAGCATATGATTTTCGAGAAACCTTTGCCTGTTGATAATGCCAAGAATCCTTTCGTCCTCGATAACGGGCATACACCTAAAATCACTATTGCTTATCAGGGTATTAAATGCACTCATCAAATCGCTGTCTGGATGCAGGCCGGTTTTCTTTATGGCAATGTCGCCTATGAACACGGCCTCAGAATTTTGACTGCGGCTAACCGGCACCTTGGCGCGTGAGGCGGTAATATCTGCCCTTGCTTCGCAGCTTAGACCGGGGGCAGGCCTTTTCAGATAAAACCCCTGCAACAGCTCTATATCCATCTTCATAACGTGTTTGAGTTCCTCTTCTGTCTCTATCCCCTCGGCAATGACCTTTATGCCAAGTCTGTGGCACACAGTTGTAATCGCGTCAACCAGATTATGCTTGACCAGGGCCTTATCAACGTTGGAGATAAAATGTCTGTCTATCTTAACATAATCAGGTTCGATAATGGACAACATCTTCAGCCCGCCATAGCCGACTCCAAAATCGTCTATCGCTATCTTAAAGCCCGTTTCTTTAAACCTTCTGACGACCTTATTAAACGCCTCGTAGTTTTCTATGGCGCTTTCTTCGGTTATCTCAAGGACGATTTTATCTTTGTGCAGGCCCCATTCCCTGATATAGTGGTCGGTAATGTCGCACCAGCCGGGGTTTTCCATAATCGTCTCAGGGCAGATGTTTATAAACAGGAGGGCGTCTGTCTTTGCAATGCCCTCCTGGGCCGCCATAACAAGGGCGTTTTCCTGACATGCGGAGTCCAATATGGCAAGCGTCTTAGTAGCCTTAGCACGCTC
>JAKOEO010000013.1:28228-52334 GCA_022321325.1 Candidatus Magnetominusculus sp. LBB02
TTTCCTGACATGCGGAGTCCAATATGGCAAGCGTCTTAGTAGCCTTAGCACGCTCGAACAACTCAAAGATGTTTATATCAGAAGTCCTGATAAGCCTGGTGAGGGCCTCATGCCCATAGATAAGCCCAGTTTTTGACGAATAGATGGGCTGAAAGTTGATAGTCAGGGCGTTAGTGTCAATTAACCTGTAAATGAATTCCCTCTCATCGTCGAGGTTGTAAGTTTTTTGTTTTTTAACCAGCATATCATCCAAAGTCCATTTCGTTCTCATCTTAATATCTCCTTACGCTGTCTCCATATAGCGCATGACGGGCTTCCTGCCCATATGGCCTTTCCCATCGTCGGCAAAATAATAAACGATGGGTATAAAATACTTCGCCTTGCACTTAGAGCATGTGTACAAGTTGCCGGCGAAGTACTCCCGCTTTAGCACAAGGGCACTGTGGCAATTCTCGCAATATCTCATTTTTCCCTCCGTGAAAGGCTGCTCACACAAAGTCCGTGTGACGTTGGCAAATCTTAGACACCTCGGCCTCCATATACTCATCATAGCTGGCGCACATATTTACATGTTCGCATTTCCTACAGTTAATAGTATCCGAAATGCCCTCATACCTCTCGCAAAATATCTCAGACATGCCTCCTCCTTATTTCCACGAGGAAATATTTATGGTTCACTACCACTGTTTCTTAACCCTGTCGCTATATCCCCCACTTTATTCATAATAAACGATTGCCTGTTACAGGAGTATTAAGGAATTGTTAAGAATAGGTTATGTTTAATGAATTTTGACTGGCTGAATAATTTAACGCAATTGTAACGCAACTGTCATAATATTGTAACAATAGTCACAGTATAATATATAGTCGGTGTACGTGTGGTAAAGATGGGAAAGACAGTAGATTTATCACATTGGAGGTAGCAATGCAGAAATGCGATATCTGTAACGGTGCCGTAGTCCTTCTATGTCAATCACCAACCGGCAAGTTTTATGTATGCGATACATGCGAGACACGGTACTTTCATCCCGCGCGCCCGCTTGCGGGAGATATGGCTGTTTCACAGCCGACGCCTTAGGGGTTTTTGCAGGGCAAACGCATTAGAAAAAGTTGCCTGTTTAAGCAGACTGCCTTGCCTTTGTCGTCATTCCGGCTTGTCCGGAATCTTCCCCTTAAGTGTGAGTTTAATGATGATTGTGCATATTTTGGGGTATTAAGGACAGATTCCGGACAAGCCGGAATGACAAAATAGGGGCGGTACTGACATATTGGGCTGCTCATTTGTTCTAATGCGTTTACCCTGGGGTTTTTTGCCGCACTCTGCCAACACTCGGCGCTATTGTGTTACAATACTGACGATAGAGCAAATTAAAAAGCATAAAATGTCGGCCATTTAATATGGATAAGGAATTCACAGTAATCATAGAACAGGATGAGGACGGCATGTTCATTGCTGATGTGCCTGAACTCAACGGCTGCCATACGCAGGCAATGTCCCTTGACGTCCTGATGGAAAGGATTAAGGAGGCGATTCAGCTCTGTCTTGAAGTATATGACGACAAGCAGACAGTAACGCATCTTGTCGGCGTCCAAAAAGTCAGAGTATGACCAGTGTGCCGTCATTAACGGGCAAGGATATTGTCGGGATTTTGAAAAAGGCGGGCTTCAGGATTGAAAGGCAAAGAGGAAGCCATGTCTTTCTCATAAATCAGAACGGTTTGACAACTGTCGTTGCCGTTCATTCTGGCGTCCAGAGGCCGAAATTGCTATCGAGATTGCGTTTGCCCTGCCCCTGCATCAGAATCTCAGATTTCATTTCTTTTTGAATCCTATCTGTGCTACAATCCTGTGCTATAATATAGATAAAGGAGGGCAATATGCCGAAAACTGCAAACATTAACGTTCATGTTGAGCCTGCGCTGAAGAAAGAGGCGGAAGACGTTTTTAAAGAACTGGGGATTTCTGAAACTGTGGCAGTAAATCTCTTCTATCGTCAAGTTGCCTTTTGTAAAGGCTTGCCGTTTAACATAACAATCTCCAGGAAAACCGCTGTTGAAACCGTTGAAAAGACCGACAGATGGGATGGTTTAACCGGTATTGATCACATGGATGACTTATTAAAAGACCTTGATCTTGAAAAGGAAATGTAACCCTGTCCTTACAGGGCAGGTCAAAAAGCATATCGAGCGGGTGCGGCTGCGTGGAGCATTTGTGTTATAATACTGACGATGGAGCGAATTAAAAAGCATGTGAAAATAGTCAGATTGGGGGCGGAGGTATCAGACCGCCAGTACTGGCTCAGCAGGCCGCCGAGCGAACGCCTTGAGGCAATTGAGATGCTGCGAAAACAACATTATGGCGAAACTTTACCAAGACTTCAACCCATTTGTAGAATTATTAACCGTCAGAAAGGTTGAATACCTGATAGTTGGAGGCTATGCAGTAGGATATCATGGCCACCCGCGCTATACGGGGGACTTGGATATATGGGTCAGGAATACTGAAGAAAATGCAGGTAAGATGATTTGCGTGATGGACGATTTCGGCTTTTCCTCATTGGGATTAAAAATGGAAGATTTCATAATCCCTGGAAATATTATTCAATTAGGTTACCCGCCGGTACGAATTGACATCCTGACGACGGCAGACGGTGTGGAATTTACAGAATGCTACCAAAAGCGCTTAACAATCAACGACAGCGGCATGGCATTAGACGTCATTGGCTTAGAATGCCTCAAGGCCAATAAACGAGCGTCAGGCCGCCCAAGAGACTTGGCCGATTTGGCTGACCTTGAATGATTAATTTAGTTAAGAGGCAAATTTATTTCTATAGTATCACAAACAAATCTATCCCTTTTAGGTATGCATAGTTATCGACTGTGGAATTAGATACCATAATATGGAAATCATTCCTATTTCTGATCATAGCGTTAAATTAGAATCCATTTAAAATCAATCACTTATGCAATTATTAGTCTGGCATGATAATTGCGTAAGTGAAGGTGGGCAGATTTATTAATCAAATGCACGATGTTTATATTTACCTATTTTCATACTGACAATAACTTGAACCTTATTAAGGCAAGAGTAAAGGAGGTTTATAATGCGAAAGATAATTGGTAATTGCTCAATCTATGCTTTCTTAATGATATCTGTAATGGGGTTTTATTTAAACGCTTATGCAGACGATATAATTTGTAAAGATAATACTGTTATTCATGTGGACAGCGCCACTGAAAGTGGTAATTATATTTGTAACTCAAAAAAACAAACATGTGTGAAAAAAGACCAAATAGCGTCTATAAAAAAAGCTCCTAAGCCGCAACAAAATAATAAAACGATAGCTAAATCTCCAGTTAATAAATCATATGACCCATGTGAACACATCTTTGATGACGGCTATTCTTTTAAAGGACTATCTAATGCGCAGCTATGCGTTATTAAAACAAAAGTTGATTTAATCAGGCAACAACGTGAATCTGAAAAACGTTCGCGAGAGTTTCAGGAAAGACTTGATAAAGAATATAAATAAAGGAGGATGTCTATGAGAAAGTATTTCATTTTGACAGTTTTCTGTTTTCTTGTATCTTATTGTGCTTGTTTTGCCTGTGAGTTTGACGTTGATTGTTATCCCGGTAGTAAATGCGTTAAAAAAAGAGGTTCTCTATATGGCGTATGTATGGGTGGTTTAAATCCGGGCAATAATAATGATGATAGCCCTGCGTATGCGCCTTCAGACCCAAATAGAACATATGGAAATACCTGTTCTTATGATACGGACTGTGGTCCTGGTTCTATTTGTGCTAAAGGTTCGAGCATCTATGGCACTTGCTTGAAAAGATAAACCTAAAAGGGACAGATTTATTTCTGTAATAATCATTCATAAACAAATAATCTGTTCCCTTTACTGTATCTATACTGAATTTCATTCCACCCCGCATTAGAATTTAGACGTGCTATCTTTTTGTATCCCATTTGTGCTACAACACAGACAATGGAGGGCGATATGCCAAAGTCAGCTATGATTAGAGCGCGCGCAGAACCAGCGCTGAAGAAAGAGGCTGAAGGCCGTGAAAATCCCAAATATAACCACCCTTGAAACCTTTGAAAAGACCGACAGGGCAGAGGACTTGACCAGTTTTGACAGCATTGATGATTTATTAAAAGACCTCAGTTGAAGAATAAATATTTTCCTACAACGCACCCTCCTTCGACAAAATATATAACTTTCGCTTTCTCATCAGCACACCGGCGGTTACTACTGCGGCGGCATATACTATTTCTGTTACGCGAATCCATTCTGTGTTTGGCTTGATAACTGCCTCTATGAAAGGGTCTGTCATCATCAGCTCGGCCCCTATTTTGCCAAGTACGGCGGCTGAGATGTAGATTATGAATGGATATCTGTCAAGCAGGGCGGCAAGTATGTTGCTTGCCAGAAACACTACAGGAATGCTTATCGCAAGTCCTAAGATTAGCAATGAGAGATTGCCCTTTGACACTGCCGCTACCCCCAGCACGTTGTCAAATGACATCGTCAGGTTCGCTACGAGTATTACCTTAACCGCATTCCAAACGCTGGATGACTGCCTCCCTTCTTGCCCGCCGTCGCTTATTTCTATGCAGCGCCTTATCGCTATCATTGTAATGATGAGGCCGCCAACGCATCTGACGTATTTCAATTGCAGGAGTTCTGATACATAGAAAATCAATATGATATTTATGATGAACGAACAGGCCGCCCCTATTACCAAGCCCTTCTTTCTGCTCCTTTTCGGCAGCGACTTAACAGCCATCGCAAGCACTATCGCATTGTCTGACGACAGGGCGAGATTCACCAGAATGACGTTAAGAAAATCATAAAACAGGCCAATATTCATTTTAATTTACCTCTTAGAGACAAAATTTTATCGCGCATGTCTATGGCTTCCCACGGCAGCTCCATATCAGTCCTGCCAAAATGCCCATAGACTGCAAGCTTTTGATAGAAACTCCCGCCGTTTGCCTTGTTGGGCAGGTATCTAAGGTTAAATTTCTTTAAGATTGCAGGAAGCCTGAAATCAAACAACCGCTCTATGATGTCCTCGATATCCTGGTCTTTTATCTTTCCAGTGCCGTATGTATCCACCTGAATGCTAACTGGCCTGGCAAGCCCGATTGAGTAGCTGACCTGCACCTCGCACTCATTTGCCAGCCCCGCCGCTATGACATTTTTTGCCGCATATCGAGCCATATATGCCCCCACGCGGTCAATCCTGAGCGGTCCTTTGCCGCTAAGGGCAGCGTCAGAGTTCCTTGCGTAGCCGCCATACGTGTCCATAGCCTTCTTTCTTCCCGTCAGGCCGGAGTGCGACGACGGGCCGCCCGTCACAAAAGCCCCGTCAGGGTTTATAAATATTCGCGTCTTGTCGTCAATCCCTATGCGCTCATCGGCAAATGCCGCATCTATTACCAGTATTCTGACCTCGTCTCTAAGTTTCTCTATTGGCGGCCTCTCTTGCTCCTCCTGACAGGCCTGCAATATTATGCTGTGAATCCTGTAGGGCTGGCGGTTTTTATACTCCACGCCCACCTGCACCTTGCCGTCCGGGGCAAGATATGGCAGCGCCTTATCGAGATTAGCGTCGGCAAGCCTTTTCGCTGTCTTGTGGGCAAGCCATATAGGAAGCGGTATCAACGATGGCGTCTGGTTGCAGGCAAATCCAAAGATGGTCGCATTGTTTTTCACCGCTATTTCGTCCATTTCGGCGTCCGTCATCGTGTGTTCGTCATATGAGCCATAGGTAACGTGTTTAAGCTCTTTGAGGCTTGTAATAACGCTGCAAGTCTTGTCGTTAAACGCCTTTTTGTTATAGCCAATCCGGCGTATTACCTTTCTTGCGATGTTGGCAAAATCCATAACGGCCTTCGTATCAAACATCGCCGCTATGAACACAATAGAAGTTGACACGGCGCACTCGGCGACGATTCTTGTATTAGGGTCCTGAAGCAGAGAGTGGTCAACTATGGCGTCGCTTATCTGGTCGCAGAGTTTATCGGGATGCCCTGCCGTAACTGACTCTGAGGTCAGCATGAAGTCATTATTCATAATGTTCAGCCTCCGCGGTAATATGTTTGACCGGCCTTTTCGTCACCTCGTTAATCAACAGGGGAAGGACAGAGGCTGACCCGGCTACAAGTGCGTCCATTAGATTAACCGGCGATATCCTCAACAGGTTTCTAAGACCCGGCACTGTCAAAGCTAATAATTGTAACAAAAATGACCCGCCCAAGGCAATGTTCATATATTTATTTGGCGGCAGCGTCTCTTTGCTGAATATGTTGTGCTTGTCCGTGCGGCAGCTTATCGCATGAAGGAGCTGCGAGGTAGAGAGACTAAGAAACGCCATATTGCCCGCGCGCGGCGAAAGGCCGTAGCGCGATATGCCATAGGCATATGCCCCAAGCGAGGCGGCTGACATCGTTGCCGACTCAAAGGCAATACGCTTAAAATCCTCTGCCGTGATTATATTTTCGTCCGGGCTTCTGGGCGGCTGGCTCATTATATCCGGCTCCGGCTGCTCTAATGACAGGGCAATGCCCGGAAATATGTCTGAGATAAGATTTATCCACAAAAGCTGCATGGCGCTTATGGGATGGCCAAAGCCTGCCGCGATAGAGACAAACATGACCATTATCTCGCTCATATTGGTCGAGAGCAGGTAGTGGACGGACTTCCTGATATTGCTGTATATCGCCCGCCCGTGGCTTACGGCGATTATCATAGTCTGAAGGTTATCGTCTTCGAGGATTACGTCGGCTATTTCGCGCGACACGTCAGTGCCGGTACGCCCCATTGCGATACCAATGTTGGCGGCCTTTAGCGCAGGGCCATCGTTTATCCCGTCACCGGTCATAGCCGTAATACGCCCAGTCCTCTGCAGAGCCTGCACTATCTGAAGTTTTTGGGCCGGGCTTACGCGGGCAAACACGTTTATGTTTTCACACAACGCGCTCAACACCTCGGGGCTTAGTTCGTTGAGGCTGGTTGAGTCCAGTATCTCAATCTGGCCGTCATTGCCAAGATTTAACTCTTTGCCGATAGCGTAGGCCGTCGGCACCTGGTCTCCGGTTATCATTATCGTATCAATGCCGGCCTTATGAAACGCCTTAATTAGCCCCGCCGCCTCAGCTTTCACTGGATCTGCCATGCCGACAAGCCCAAGCCATATCAGCCCTGAGGCCGCATCCTCTTCGTCGTCACCGGCTAATTTATATGCCACGCCCAGGACGCGGAGCGACTTGCCCGCTAATTGTTCGTTTTCGCTTTGAATCTCATCTCTTTCGCCGTTGACAAACTCATATTCAACGCCGTCTTTCAGATAATATTTGCATAGGTCTATGACCTCGGAAGGCGAGCCTTTAACGGCAATAAGCCTCCTTCCCAGGGCGTCTCCAAAAACACCGGCCTCTGTGACTGTGTGTTCAGTGAGCATGTAGTTGCTGCCCTCAGAGCGGTGTCTTATCTTTAACAAAGGATGAGCCTTTCTCATATGCAAGACATCCAGCCCCGCGCCGATAGCAATATGGACGAGGGCGTTTTCTGTGGATGAGCCGTCAAGGACAAAACCGCTCATTTCTTTACGAATCAGCGTCTCGCTGCAGAGCGTTATCACATGAACAAGCCTTTCAAGTTCGGCTGACATGGCGGTCAGCTCCTGACCGTCACCGCCTGCCATTCGTCCTGATAATATCGTTATATTTTGAGATGTTGTTACAACGCAGACGGCTGTCATTCTATTTAAGGTCAGAGTGCCTGTCTTATCGAGGCAGATAGTCTGCACAGAGCCAAGGGTCTCTACCGCGTCAAGATGGCGAATCAGGACATTGTGCTGTTTCATCTTATTTATGCCAAGCGCCAGCACCGTTGTGGCCATAGCAGGAAGCCCCTCCGGTATTGCCGCAACCGCAAGCGATATCGAAGACTGTACCATCTCAAAAAGCCCAAAGCCGCGCAGAAGGCCGGTAACAAACACAAGGCCGCATACCCCTGCGCAGATTAGCACGAGCTTATCCCCAATGCGCTCTAATTGAATCTCCATCGGGGTATCAGGCGTAACGGCGTCGCCGACGAGGCTTTGAATCTGCCCCATCTCTGTATATCTGCCCGTTGCCGTCACAACGGCAAGCGCCTGTCCGCCGGTTACAAGCGTGCCCATGTAGATCATATTAATCCTGTCAGCCAGCGGGATGTCCTTGTTTTTCAAGTAACTTGAGGTCTTTAGAACCGGCATGCTCTCTCCGGTCAGGGCAGATTCGTCCACGCTTAACATGTTTGAGTCAATAACCCTTGCGTCTGCGGGGATATAACTGCCCGGCTTCAATATGAGAATATCCCCCGGCACGACATCCTCTACGCTTATCTCTACGACCTTGCTGTCTCGCAGGACAAACGTATATGGCCGAACGAGTTTTTTAAGGGAATTTATAGTCTTTTCAGTTTGATTCTCTGTAACAAAACCAATTACGGCGTTAATCATCACTACGCTTAATATAACGATGCCATCGGCAATCCCCCCCGTAACGGCTGATAACACCGCCGCCCCCCCCAGAAGCAGCACGGGAAATGAGGTGAACTGTCCAAAGAACATGCTCCATTTCGACCGTGCCGCCGACTCTGGCAGGATGTTATGCCCATATGTTTGCAATAATTTCCCTACAATGTCAGATGATAATCCCTTTGACGGCGATGTATTGAAATGCTTAATGACCTGGTCTTTTTTCATACTCTGCCACGGGATGACATCATGGTCTTTACCTATAGAGCTGCGCGATTTCTCTATGACTTTTGATTGGCTCTGCGGCTTTGTCCTGCCCTCTGACGGCGTTAAGGACATGTCAGGTAGCGTAGTTTTATGCTTGAAAAGCTCCCGGACAGTATCTCTTACGCTAAATGGCCTTAAATAATGCTCTTCGGCGTCTACCGGCTGTTTGAAATCGCTGACAATATGCTTTAAATAAGAGGAAATCGTATCAGGATTATTGCCGCCTTCATAGTTGACCAAAACGGTTGAGGTAAGTGTGTTAATGGCAACGCTGGTAATGCCGGCCTCTCTGGTAAGGTGAGCGAAGATATGCTCCTTCAGAGAGTTAGAGCGGTATAAGCCGCTGACCTTGTACCGTGCCCTGCCTTTAACCTTGACGTGCAGGGGGAGTACCGACTGATAATCGGGCGGCTGGTAATCGGCCCAGCCGGTCTTTGCGGAGGCGGATGAGTCATTTTCCATCGTTGCAGTAATCATAATATATCCTGATATAACTTATTAATATAACAATATGTTATACTTATAAACTCATCTATCTATATGGCCATAATTCCATATATTTATGTAAATAACAACACCACTGTAAGACATTTCAACGCCTTTGTAATATTAATTTATTTCGTCAGATATTTGGTAAACATCCCATGCGCATACCAGAACGCGGTATACCACGGCGGCACTACAAAATTCCCGCGGCTCAACTGATATATCCCAAACCCTGCCAGCGTCAGAAACGTAAGGCGCGGCAAATCCAGACTGCCGCCGGTTGCTGCAACAGCGCCGCTGTTGACTGCCTTAAACAGTTCGCCTACTTTAGTGGCAACATTCTCGGCATTGACAACGGGCATGGCTGTCTTTATCAGCCCCTTCTGGTCTGCATGGGCTAAGATCTCTTCGTTAGTTGTGCTGTGGAGTATTAAAACGCTGCCTGTGACGGCATTTACCTCAACGGAGTTAATCTGAGGGTTTTCGGCGAGGGCTTTTTTAAGATTTCCAAGAAACTCTGCGTCGCCTTTGGCGTTTAACATCTTAATCCTTAATCTGCCATGCGATTGATGGCTTACAATGCCTTCGTTAGCCATCGCTTAGACCACCTTTTGAGCGGCGGCCTCAACCAGTTCGGCCTTTGCCTCTACTACGAGGTCCTCAACCACCTCTCCTATCTCTGCGGCCAGCTCTATACCCCTGCCGTATGCGATAATGCCGCCCTTAATAGCCGCCTTAGTAAGCGGTTTTACAACTGAGGCAAGTATTGGTATAATCACAGGCGACAGCACCGCCGCCCCTATTCCTATTGCCAGCCCGGATAACGCATTTCCTTTAAATAGACCCATCTACTACCTCCATACATGTATTTTAGAGAAGCTGCCCGATACATGTATTCTACCATCTAAATCTTTATAATTACAATATAATTACAATTGCGGCAAAACAGCCGGACATTAAGCAGATATTAGACAAGAACCGTTAAAAAGGACAGTGCCGTATCCCCCAGGGCCATATCCATAGCGCTGCCAAAGACAATCTTGCTGACAAAACCGCCGACACTCGAAAGGGCGTTGTGAATGTACTCATCATTGGATATCGTCTTTGACAAGTCAATGCCGCCTCTTTTTTCAAGCATATCCAGAATAATCTCCGCGTCAATCAACTCAGGACAGTAGTGAATTGCAAGACTGCCGGTAATCGGGTTAGCCTTAACTGACTTTACGCCGTCAAACCCCTGAAACATATTAACAAGCAACTCCCTTTGTGAGCCTTTCAGCACAGGAGCCTTAATACGCAGTCTGCCTGGTACGCTGTGCAGATATACTGCCATCCGGTTGCCCTCCTCTTTTGTCATTTTATCCATTACCATGATTTATAATAACCTGCCGCAGATTACAGCATTATTAAGGTAGTGTTAAATAATATTACAGTTTCATTACAATTATGTTAAGGCCGGGCAGGGCAGATCGTAGTTGGCTTAGAGAAAAGTTGGCAGCATGAGCGAATCGCTATAAGGCATGTGATATGCGTTTATGAACATGCGGGAGAAGGCATTGACGCAAGCCGGGCATTAAAATTACAATAATGCCAAAGGAAACGCTAAAAATGCATCAGGAAAAATATAAGGCGTATAAGATGTTCATGGCAAAGAAACAGTACAAGGATGCATACAACTGCCTTGAAGAGCTGCTTTCAGAGTTTCCTGATGACGAATATCTTTGTCACTGCATTATAGACCTGACTTTTGTTGAGATGCAATCATATGACCTTGCGCGAAAGTGGCTTCAGAAGTCGTTGTCTATGCGTCAGATATGGCTGTATTATGCAATGCTAAGCGAGGTCGAATTAAGTTATGGCATGATTGAAACAGCCAGGGAATTGTATCAAACTGCGGTATCCCTCAAGAAAAATCAAAAGAAAATCTTTGAAAGCATTGACTCCAAAGCGATATTTGCGTCACTTTTGAGGCGGATAAGGATAGCGGAATGGAATCGCCTGCCATCAAAAGCGATTGTCTTGGTTCAGCGTGAATTGGACAAATCCGATTCACAATTAAGATACTATGAGAGCAGTTATGCTCTGAAGTATCCAGCCTGAGTTTTTAAGGCATAAGGAATCTTTCATCCGGTTAAGGTTTTTGTAGGGCGTAAACTTTTGCCCACGCCCTGCTAACCGTCTGATTAGTCCCAACACGCTATCCCTCGACAGGTTGCTCTCCAGCAGAGCCTGTCTCCGTTTCGCCTGCTAATCTCAGTTTACCATCTCAGAAATTACTTTGTCAAAAATTTTATGACGGCGGCGTATTTCACGAGCCGCTTCCAACTTCTGATTGCGTAACATAAAAATCTCCATTTCTCGCCCCTCCAGCCTATCCTTTGGAGTTACATATCCAAGGGCACTGTGAAGGCGCACATTGTTGTAATACTCAACGTATCCAGTTACTAACCGGCGGGCATCATCCAACGACAGAGGTGTGCCAGGTCGAATGCACTCACCCTTTAGCGACTGGTGCCACCGCTCAAGTTTCCCATTGCTCTGTGGGTAATATGGCGATGTTCTTACGTGCGTCATCCCGCAGACCCTTATGAACTCCTTGAAGTCCTTAGCAATGAATTGTGGCCCGTTGTCAGAAATTATCCGTGGCTTGGCGTCAGGATATTTCTCCTGTGCCCTACAGATTATTATCTCTACATCAACCTCTGTCATCTTCTCACGAATATCCCAGTTCACAATATATCGGCTGCATCCGTCTAACTGGCTGCAAAGATAGTAAAATGTCCCACAAATATTGATGTATGATATATCCACATGCCAGTGTTCATGCGGTTTTAACGGTTGTACAAATCCTGTGCCCTTCTGTGATGGCTTGCTATTCCAACGCCTCAATAGCCCTGCCGCAAAAAGCACACGATAAACGCTTGATGGACTTACCGCTACAATATCAGCATCCATCATCATGTACGTCAGCCGCCGGTAGCCATCATGTGGATGTTCCTTAAAATAGGCAATTATCGCCTCCTTTTCCCACTCCTCAAGCCAAAAGTCGCGAGGTATCCAAGCGTTGTGTTCGTTGACTTTCCCATACCTCCAGCACCACTGGTAGTATTTCCCCCGTCCTATACCTATCCATGCAACTAAACGATTGGCAGGAAAGGACGCCCTCTCTGACCAGTAATGCACATAGTCAACCACACTATCTCGTATGTCTGGTTCTGTCCACACCCCTGTCAAATCTCCCCAAGACTTTTTTTTAACGCCACATGCGACTCCATTATCTCCGCTATCACCCCATCCTTGTGCGAGAGCTTCGCCTTCAACGCCTCATTCTCCCTCTCCAACTTCTTACTTGGCTTGTCATTGCCACGATCAAATACCATCGCCCCATTCTCAAAAAACTCCTTCTGCCATCGGTAAAATAACGTCGGCTGAACTTCATGCTTGTCACATACGTCAGATACCGGTACTTTCTCTAACAAGTGCTCTCTCAATATCCTTATCTTCTCCTCAGACGAAAATCTCTTCCTTTGCTTGTCGACCATGACACTTCCTCCTTTCCTCTACTATACTAACCGATTTTGGGAAATGTCCACTTCCGTCTGACCTAAAACACGATAGCGAAGGGTAAGCTGCCGAACAAAAACATTGCGTCAGAGGTTATAAATCGCAGGCAGGATAAGAAACCCATAAAGCCCGAGAAGACTAAACCGGTGAAAAAACCAGCCGCGAAAATCTCAAAAGAACAACCTCAACTTCCAGCGAAAAAACAGACTAACTATTCAATATCTGTTGATATCCCAATATTTACAGAAACTATCGAGAAGAGCTTCAATGAACTGAAACCATCTGATATAAACGAGGCCGTACTGTGGATAGACTATAACTATCTATCCATCCAGAGAAGCTATGATGAGCTGCTCTGTCTAAATGCCGTAAAGGGTATAGAGCGGTTCTGGTATCAGACAGAGACTGTGGCAAAGGTGCTAAAGCAATTCAAGGGGCGGGTACTGCTTGCTGACGAAGTGGGCATGGGCAAGACGATAGAGACGGGGCTGTTGATAAAAGAGTATCTCTTGCGGGGGATGGTTAACACCATACTCATTCTTACACCGGCAGCATTGGTATCGCAATGGAAAGAGGAGATGCACTCTAAGTTCGATATAGAGTTTATTTCAACTGATGACGCCACAATTCTTGATGACAATTTTTGGGGCAATAAACTTATCATAGCCTCTATCAATACAGCCAGGAGCGCCAGACATTTCAAGACTGTAACGCAACGGTATTTCGATCTTGTCGTTGTTGACGAAGCCCATCACCTTAAAAGCAGAAACACGCTTTCATGGAAGCTGGTAAATCAACTAAAGAAGAAGTTCATATTTTTGTTAACCGCCACGCCAGTGCAAAACAATCTGATAGAGCTGTACAACCTGATAACGCTCCTTAAGCCGGGCCAGTTTAAGACAGAAAAAATATTCAAGCAAGAATATGTGAAAAAAGGTAACCAGCGGATGCCCATAAACAAGGAGAAACTGCAAGAGCTTCTCAGGGATGTCATGATAAGAAATACCCGCAGCCTTGTGGATGCAAAACTGCCGATGAGGTTTGCATCTACCATCATAGTTGAACCCTCTGGCCTTGAAAAAGAAATATATGACAGTATCTCAACACTTTTAAGAAAGTGGTTTGCCAATGAAAAACTCAACCGTATGGTCTTAAATACGCTCATAATGCAGGCCGGCAGCAGCCCTTTTGCCCTTATAGATACACTTGCCAATATGAAAAACGCCGAAAACTCCAGTGAGATTGCCTGCCTTGTTGCATTGATTGAAGGCATTCCATATATCGGCAAGGGAAAGGCGCTGATAGAAATTATTCAAAAAAACCCTGCTGAAAAGAAGGTCGTATTCACCCAATATCTGAAGACTATGGACTACATAACCAGCCTGCTTACGGAGTATCGGCTGCCATTTGTAACATTCAGCAGCCAGATGAACAACCGGCAGAAAGACGAAGCAATCAAAAGGTTTAAGGATGAGGTAAAGATTTTGGTTTGTACTGAGGTGGGTGGAGAGGGGCGTAACATGCAGTTTTGCAATAGTCTGATAAACTATGACCTGCCGTGGAATCCTATGCGCATAGAGCAGCGCATAGGCCGCCTTCACAGAATTGGTCAGGAAAGGGATGTTTTTATCTTCAACCTTGCCGTAAGAGACTCCATTGAAAGTTATATCCTTGATATTCTTGATTCCAAGATAAATATGTTTGAGCTGGTAGTGGGTGAAATAGAGCCGATACTGGGGCATTATGCCGAAGACAAGGATTTTGAGGACATAGTTATGGACCTCTGGATAAAAAGCAGCTCAAAAGAAGAGCTTAAAAAGGGTTTTGATGTGATAGGCGCCGACCTTGTCAGGGCAAAGGAGGCATATATCAATACCAAAGAACTGGGTACAGAGATATTCGCTGAGGATTTCGAACTATGACGAGGGCATTTGGTGACATTGTCAAGGACATCCTTGTTCATAAGGGTGCAGTGATTGAGGATTATGGACAATGTGTTGACGTTTTAGTTAATCGTCATATTGCCGATACCCTTGCGATACCGGAACTTTCGCACATCTGTCTCTACCAGGGTACGGACTCGGATGACACGAAACACCTTACATACGATTCAGAATTGTTTGAACGGCTGTCAAAACTATTTGAGGGCAAGGGTATACTTTCCCATATAACTATCACGCCGCAGCAGGTATCCAATGAAAAGATAGCAGCGATGCTTCAAGGAAAGATAATTTTTAACAATGCCGTTTTCAGGCATAAGGCTACTGAGATAAAGTGCGTTTCTTATCTGCTATTAGTTTTTAGATATACAGCCCTCTCTGACGAAAGAAAAGAAGGCGTCATTCAATTGCTGATTAATGAATCTAACCTTTCAACGTCAGTAATCGGAGGATGTACTGAGGACAAGAATGCCGGGATTGATGTTATAAGGGAACTCATAGAGAGAAAATCCAAAGTGAATCTTGAAAGTACAGATAAGAAAGATATTTCTCTTGTGTTGACGGCAGCCCATAAATCTCTGGAATCAATAGTAAGAACAGAGCTTACGGATATGATAAACAGCCTCAACAGGCGGCTCAATCGCAACATTGAAAGAATAACGGATTATTATAGCGCCATGATTGCTGAGGCCGAGCTAAGAGCGCTGAAAAAGGGCAATATTGAAGCTGACAAGAAAGAGGATAAGCTAAATGCTATAGAAATGGAACTTAAATGGAAGACGCAGGACCTTATCTCGAAATTTGCTCTTACCGTAAGGACAGAATTGATATCGGCTGTCAGGATAACGTCAACAACCCCGGTTTTTCTGATAAGCATAAATAGGCGAAAAGGAGTAAGGGAATTTCCTATTTCATACAATCAAATTCTAAAGCGGCTTGATACACCCTCATGCGAACACTGCTTTTCATCTGATAAATCGTATTATATATGCGATGATGCGCTTCATACAATGTGTAAGAAGTGCTATAGCGCATGCAGCAATTGCGGAAAGATCTTCTGTAGGGCCTGTAATCTTTCAGGATGTCCTAAGTGTATCAGAAATTAAATAGTGCCGGGTGATACATTTTCGATGCTTGTAGAACCGCTTGGAGTCTATCGGGGCGAGAGGATTCGAACCTCCGGCCCCCTGCTCCCAAGGCAGGTGCGCTAACCAGACTGCGCTACGCCCCGATACATTGTAATCGGCAGAGGCCGGCTAAGCCCCTGCCGATATGCCCCTAAACCGCCTCTACGGCCTTTACGTCCGGCAGGTCAGATTTGAGTTTAGCCTCGATGCCGCCCTTGAGCGTCATCATAGACATTGGACAAGACCCGCATGCCCCCATTAGTCTGACCTTGACTATGCCGTCGCTTGTCACGTCAACCAGCTCGACATTGCCGCCGTCTCTTTGCAGAGCCGGCCTTATCTGATTCAGCGAATTTTCCACTTGCGCTCTTTCTAACATTGATGTATCCTCCTTGAAGTGTTTCTGTGATTATCTATTATAATATATAAATACAAAAAAAAGCGAACTTTATGAACAGGGCAAACGCATTTGAAAAATAAAGCAGAAACTACCTATGCAATTACCTCATCTTCTCCCAGTCCGTCATTCCGGCTTGTCCGGAATCTTCCCTAATCTTCCCTTCAGAGGGTTTTAAACGATGATTTTGCCTAACTCGGAGGCATAAGGACAGATTCCGGACAAGCCGGAATGACGACATTAAGAGAAAATTTATGGTGCAATTGTCTAATGCGTTTGCCCTGACTTTATGAACGATATAGTAAAGGCTAGGGCTGACACCTTCTGAATGACTCATAAAGAAACACCGCAGCCGCCGCAGCTGCGTTGAGGCTTCCGGTCATGCCGCCCATAGGAATCGAGACCTTTATATCTGCCATACTTATGATGTCATGGGCAACTCCGGCGGCCTCTTCGCCAAACACAACGGCAAAGGGCGGGGCCATGTCTATGTCCCGAATATCCATGCCGTCCTCAGGGACGGTTACAATGAGGCGTATGTCATTGTCTTTCAGCCACAGTTGAAGCTGCCGCTTCTCTGCATACACCACTTTAAGGTGGAAAATCCCGCCGGCCGAGGCCCTTATCGCCTTGGGCGAGTATGGGTTTGATGTATTTGGCAAGATCACGACTGTGTCTATCTTAAATACCTCCGCCGTGCGTATAATCGCGCCAAGGTTTCCGGGGTCTTTAATCCCGTCGCAGATGGCTGTCTGCCCGCCGCCTATCTCATCAAGCCGGAAGTCCTTCCTCCGGCCTATGCCGGCAATGCCCTGCGGGGCTTGTGTGTCAGAGAGTTTTTCCATTACTTTTGGGGTTACCTCTTCAAGAGACAGACCGGCAATATTGCTCAATCTTTCTATCAGCGGTGCGTTAGCGTCTTTCAGGGCAAAGCCGCTGGTATAGAAGACCCGATTAATCGTAACCCCGGCGTCGAGGGCTGTGTTAAAGACCCTCGCGCCTTCGATAAAGAAGGCGCTGCCGCCATGGTTAGTTTTAATGGCGACGGCGTCTTTAATTTTTTCATTAGATATAGAGGCAATCATTTTCTTAATAGACACAACCGCGCGTCTTTGTTTACAATACAACATGTATCAGGTAATTGTCAAAAACTCTACATATAACTACGATGAGCTGAAGACAAACATTTATGACATGCTTACGGCTATTGAGGCGGCCTCATCCACAAAGATAAGCGCCGGGAAGCGGGTTTTGATAAAACCCAACATACTTACCGCGGCTCACCCTGATAAGGCGATAACTACCCATCCTATGATAATCAAGGCCGTTGTAGAGTTTGTCTTGGATAAGGGCGCACATCCACAGGTCTCAGACAGTCCCGCGCCTCTGACCAAGTTCTCAAAGATAGTGGAAGACTGCGGCATTGCCGGGGCGCTTAAGGGCCTCCCCGTAGATATTAAAGAGTTTACAGTATCAAAAAAAGTGCTTACAACACGTGATGGCAGTGCATTTACGCCGGATTTGAGCTACAACACGCTTGAACTTGCCGAGGACGCCCTCAACGCCGATATTATCATTAATCTGCCTAAGCTCAAGACACATTCACAGATGGGCCTCACGCTTGCGGTTAAGAATCTCTTCGGATGTGTCGTTGGGGCGAGAAAGCCGCAGTGGCATTTTAAACTTGGCGAAAATAAAGAGCTGTTTGCCGGACTTCTGCTAACTATACATAACACGCTGCGCCCTGAGATTAATATTCTTGACGGCATACTGTCTATGGAAGGCAATGGGCCTGGCTCAAGCGGGCTGCCCCGGCCCCTGGGGCTGCTCATGGGCAGTGCAAACGCCGTGGCCATTGATATGGCTGTCTGCCAAATGCTTGGCGGCCATAGTCTGCTTACCAATAAGGCGGCAGAGGCAATGGGCGATAGCTGTGGATTTACCATTTCGGGGGAAATGAACAAGGTGGAGAATTTCAAATTTCCAACTCCCATGACCCTCCTGTTCGGGCTTCCTTTTGCAAAGACATTGTTTAGAAATAATCTCACATCCCGTCCCAAAAATATTGAAGGGGCGTGTAAGCTCTGTAACGAATGCGTAAAGATTTGCCCTGCTCAGGCAATAGAAAACGACACGAAAAGGCTCTACTTCGATTACGATAAATGTATCAGATGCTACTGCTGCTTAGAGGTCTGTCCGCATCAGGCCATCGAGGTATATCAGCCTATGGCGGTAAAGGCCATAAAGAAGTTCGCAAAGGTGTTCAGTTCAAAATAACTACCAGTGATTATGGTTGGAAATGGCCTTAGGACATTAGGGGGGAGTATATGATAAAGGTATGTTTCTGGGGTACGAGGGGGTCGCTTCCCGTTGCGATGACTGCCGATACGGTGAGGGCGAAGCTGCACAGGGCGTTGAAAACGGCTAGAAATTTTGACATCGGCACAGACGAGGCGATTGAGACCTTCATAAACGAGCAGTTGACATTTGCCGACTGGGGCAGCTACGGCGGCAATACGTCGTGCGTTGAGATACGCGATGGCGGTGAGTATGTCATTTGCGATGCTGGAAGCGGACTAAGGGATTTCGGCAATTTTATTATGAAAAGCGGACGCGCCAAAACTTCAAGTGTTTATAATATCTTTATATCGCACCTGCACTGGGACCACATACACGGGTTTCCATTCTTCACTCCCGCCTTTATACCGGGCAACCGTGTACATATCTATGGATGTCACGAAGCGCTCAAGGAGGCATTTATAAGGCAGCAGGAAGCTCCAAACTTCCCTGTTCCGCTTAAAGTAATGCGTGCGGCAATAGACTTTCATATCCTTGAGCCGGGAAAGGAACACGAAATAGCCGGCTATAAGGTTACGGCAATGAAACAGACCCATCCTGGAGATTCCTTTGGCTATTGCTTCGTCAAAGAAGGCAAAAAAATAGTATACTCATCTGACTCTGAACATAAGGACGAGGCGGAACATCTTGCAGCGTTCTTCAAAGACGCCGACTTGCTGATATTTGACGCCCAGTTCTCGCTCTTAGACGCTATTGATACAAAAGAAGACTGGGGACACTCAAGCAACATACTTGGCGTAGAGTTGTCTCATCGAGCAAATGTCAGGCGCCTCTGCCTCTTTCACCACGAACCGGCATATAGCGACGAGACCATTGAACAGCTCTACAGAGATACTGTGGAGTTCAGCAGGCTGGTCTCGCCACAGACCGCCCTAAAGGTAGACATTGCATATGATGGTCTTGAACTTGACGTTTAGGCACTACTGGTTGCCATTTTTCTGGGTTTGTTGTACAATTCGTAGTATGATAATGGATATAGAGGATATGGCGTCATATGTACGGTAATATATGGGCTTTGACTGTTTTCGCAATTAAGGCGCTTTTGTCTGGCCGGTGGCCGGACATCGGGAAAGTTATCTCCGATGTAAATCGGCTCCGAAAGATATTCCCCGCCAAGGCGGTTAAAATAAAACCCTCCGGTTCTGTGGTAATCTCAGATGCGGGCAGCGAAATGGCAGTGGCAATCAAAGAAGGGGTAATCTCCATATATGGAATTATTACTCTGAAAAACTGTGTCATCCTTCTTAGAGATATGACCCTTAACATGGAGAAAATCGGACAGAAAATCCTTAGCGACGGCTCGCTGTGGATCGAAAATACACTGTTTATAGGCAACATTGGCAGCCTTTCAAATTTAAACATCGTCTCTGGAGGCATAGTTCAGGGCGATGTATCAAATGTCTCGATGGTCTATATACGCGACGGCAGATATAACGGGACAATCGGCAAGATAGAGAAATGGCTCCACATCTCAAATCCCCGCGCCATAGTCAAAGGTACGATTGGAAGAGTTGGCGAGGCGCTATATCTCGACGCCGGCGAACTTATCACTGACACGCTGCCATATGTTGAGGGCGGCTATGTTGTTATAAAAGATGGCAAAATTTTACGAACTGACGCCACCCCATGGCCATGGGAGGCGATTATCAACAATATCAGTCCGCTAAAGGAAGACCATGAGATATTTCTTTTCGGCACAGGCGGCAATGTCCTGCTTGGAGGGGCGGCAACTCATGTCCTCTGCAAAGAGGGCACTGACCCATACTCCCGATATAAGACCGAGAACATTATCGCATCCAACAGATTCTATCGTTTAATTGACGGCAAAATCACAGAGGTTACGCTAAAAAGCGCTGCAAACCAGCAGATAGAATCACAGGCCAACAAGTTCTACACCTTTGTACGCCTTGAGATAGTAATTAAGGCTTAAATGGCTCTACAGTGGCACTGAAAGACTATATAAAACAGCCCATAGTACACCTATCTGTCATTGCGGCCTTTTGTCTTATTATCTATAGCAATTCATTTAAAGCGCCGTTTATGTTCGATGATTACACCAATATAATCGAAAAAAGCGTAATCAGAGATATTGGGCAGTACAAAGACAGCTATACGTTGATCTCTCCAAAGGCCAACCGGCGGTTTGTGCCCGTGCTGACCTTTGCCTTGAACTACAAGCTAGGCGGCCTCGATGTAGCGGGCTATCATGTGTTTAATCTGATAGTGCATGTGCTATGTGCACTGGCCGTATATTGCCTTACGGCGCTTATATTGAGGCTGAATGGCGCGTCCTTCCCATATTTGGACAGTGGACTGACAGCCCTGTTTACTGCCCTGTTATTTGCCGTCCATCCGGTTCAAACATCTGCCGTCACATATATTGTGCAGCGATATACGTCTTTGGCCACGCTATTTAGTTTGATATGCCTTATAGCATACATAAAGTCGAGAATGACCGACTCAAAAGCGCTTCGGTACACTCTTTACGCGTGTTCAGTATTCACTTCAATTGTGGCTATGAGGTCAAAGGAGATAGCCTTTACGATTCCGGTGATTGCCGCTTTATTTGAGTTCATGTTTTTTGACGGCAAGATAGGAAAGAGAACTCTCTATCTGCTTCCCTTGATGTTAACTATGTTAATCATACCGGTTTCCATATTGGCAAATAAAGCGCCTGCCGCCGCTAATGCGGCAACGCTTGTAATGAATCCGGGGCTTGTAGATTCCACCATGAAGATAGCAAGCCCTACGGATATGACAAGGGCGGAGTATTTGTTTACTGAGTTTCGTGTCATCATAACGTATTTGAGGCTGCTATTTGTCCCCGTGCGCCTCAATCTTGATTATGATTACCCTGTGATTAAGAGTTTTTTCAGGCTTGAGGCGTTGTCATCATTTTTAACGCTTGCTATGGTTTTTGCGTCGGCCATATATCTGCGACGCAGGGCCAGGGTATATTCTTTCGGCGTCTTATGGTTTTTTATCGCGTTATCAGTCGAGTCATCGGTTATGCCTATAAAAGATGTAATAAACGAGTACCGGTTGTATTACCCGTCTGTGGGATTTTTTATTGCCCTGATGTCCGTTGTGGCGTGGATAGTGCAGGGGAGGCGGGCAAAGATGTATGCAATTACGGCCTTGTCGGCCATAGTTGTCGTATTTTGCGTTATGACCCTGTTAAGAAACGAGGTCTGGGCTGACAGGGTGCGCCTCTGGGAGGATACGGTAATGAAAAGCCCTAATAAGGCCAGACCGCACTATAATTTGGGATATGACTACCTGAGACAGGGCAAAGTTGCAGAGGCGGCAAGCCAGTTCCAAACTGCCATTATGCTCAAGCCTGACTTTGCCGACGCCTATAACAATCTTGGAGACATCTACGCCTCGCAGGGCAGTATGGACGCAGCCCTTGACGCGTTTAAGAAGGCGGTTCTGGCTGACCCTGCCTTTGCAGTCGCCTATAACAACATAGGCACTATTTATGATGAGAGGGGGCAGTTTGACGAGGCCGCAGAAAATTATCGCGCCGCTGTCAAATTGAACCGCTTCTATGTAGATGCCCGCCTGAACCTCGGCAACCTGCTTCTCAAGGCAAACAGGGCAAGCGAGGCGGCAGTGGAATTTCAGGAGGTGCTGAGTATCGCTCCATATAATGAGGAAGCTCTGGCCAAGCTAAGGGCGCTGCAAGGGCTTGGCCAGAATTAGTGAGGATAAGTTTGCCGCTTACTATTTATCCCAGACCATCCACGGTGCGTCGGCAGCCTCGCAGAGGCCGTTGAGCATCTGATAGTCGCGGTTGGTATCCATTGGATGCCAGAACCCCTCATGCAGGTGTACCATCATCTGCCCGCTGTTTGCCAGCTTTCGCATAGGGGTCTGTTCCAGCACTACGTTTTCGCTGCCATCAATATAGTCAAATATTTCCTTGCGACATACAAAAAAACCGCCGGATATTATGCCCCCCGCGGTTTGAGGCTTTTCATTAAACTCAGTTGCCATTGACGTTGAATTGTTAATCATCAACTCGCCAAATCTCCCCGGCGGCCTGACGCCGGTTACAGTCATAGCTTTGTCATGGCTAAGGTGGAACTCTACAAGTTTGCCGATGTCTATATCGCCAACGCCGTCTCCGTAGGTCAGCATGAAACTCTCCTGCCCGGCGAGGTATTTTTGTACCCTTCGCAACCTCGCCCCGGTCATTGAATCTACCCCTGTCTCGGCTAATGTGATCTTCCAGTCTGACTCGGCATGTTCGTTATGGTAGACAATTGACTTATTAGTGCCCAGAGTAATAGTAAAGTCATTGGAGTTAGCCTCATAGTTGAGAAAATAGTCCTTTATTACATGTCCTTTGTAACCGAGACACAGTATGAATTCGTTATATCCCCAGTGAGCATAGTATTTCATCACATGCCATAGAATCGGACGCCGCCCTATATTGAGCATTGGTTTTGGGATGTGCTCAGAAACATCCCTAATGCGGGTGCCATAACCGCCGCAGAGTATAACAACTTTCATTGTGGAAGCCCCATTAGCCGGACAGCTGCAAGGCCCCGACATTGTCTATTCTTATATTCATACACCATCTTTCTAACCAGGTTCAATGTCAGAGGCATCTATTTCAACAGATATCCCCTGCTGGAGAATATCAACTAAAATTACCAGCTTGTGAAGCCCCTTCCTCTTAACCAGAAGGCCGTCCACTCCGGCAAAAGGCCCCCTTCTTACCCTCACTCTATGGCCTTCCTTAAGGTATGGATAAGGGTTTACGGGCACATCGCTTTGCACTATCCTCATAAGCGAGGCAATCTGGTCATCCGATATGCGCTCATAGTCGTAGCAGGCATGCCTGTGTCCGACAAAGCATATAACCCCCTGCGTTCGAAGTATAAGGCGTTTATCTTGCAGATTCGCCGCGCAGCGCACAAACAAATAATTCGGGAATAACGGGAACTCCACTAGCTTCTTCCTGTCCTTCCACTTGCTTAATCTTTGCACAGATGGCAGGAATGCCTCGCTTTTAGCCTTTAACAATCTCTCCAAGACCTTGAATTCATGGCGTGGCCTGACATAAATACAATGCCAAAACGGCCCTGTATGACTGACGAGCTGCCAGTCTTCCTCTTCAGAACCGCCAAACGCCCCAATGCTCCCTAAACCCACAGCCTCAAGCATAACTGTTTTATACTACCTATTGAAGCGGGATTATGTCAAGCCGCCCCCGTTCATAACACCCCAATAGCAGCGTGGTGGACATGTGTAAAGCCGCTTAGGCGCTGGTCATTGTCATCTGTCTGCCATTGGCGTTTTGTGCCGCTGTTGATGTCAATTGTCCCTATTGTCCTCGATGCAAACGAGCCGTTTACAAAGGTGCAGTATGTGTAGGCCATGAAGCCGTTGTTTATCTGGCAGGAGGCTGCGCGTATGTCG
>JAKOEO010000013.1:52806-59895 GCA_022321325.1 Candidatus Magnetominusculus sp. LBB02
CATATCTATATTCCTCGTACTGCGTGCTTTCTATCTCTAAATCGCCAACCATCAGTCTTTCTGTCCTCACGCATGTTGTATCTAAGACGGCAGTCTGCCCATTATATACCCATGTGTCCTCGGTAGTGAAAAAGGTCGGAGGTATCTCGATATACCAACGGCTGCGCACCGTTAAATTAATCGTATATGGCAGCAACTGATTGCCGCCCTTGGTTATAAGATTGCTCACTACCTTGACAAGGGCATTGTCTTTGTCAAAGATATCTATTACCTGATAGGTCTCCCAGTTGTAGCCTGTCTGCCACGGCGTTCCAGTGATATAATCGCTGCCTACCAGCTTGCCGCTGATATAGCCGGTATCATCGGGGGTGGTCTTATATGCTATCTCATTTTTCCAAAGCTGGTAAAACGAATCCTCAGGGGTGAGACTAAGCTCCCTGTACATAACGCCTGTGCCAAGGAGGCTCTGCTGGTTTTTAAACATGCAGGCGTTTATATAACCATCGCTGCCACTTGTATAGGCATGACGACTTGACGACATTCTCATAAACTGTGACGCGTCCTCTGCATATTTATACGCGGTACCCACTTGCGCCTTAGTCCATGCGCTGATATAGCGGCTGCCGACAACTCTCTGCTGGTTCAACAGCGTTAGGATAGAACCCCATGCGGTCAGCTTAAACTCCGCGAAGTCTATCATATCGTTATAGACAAATATGGAGGGCAGCTCGGCGGCATAGACCCCGCCGCCGGACTGAATATTCAGCGTAAGGCCGGTGTCAGTGACTGAAAGCCCATCGCCCATCAGCCCGTCAGGGCTTAGCTCAACATCGCCGCCCTTGTCGTTTAGCCTGTATAACAGCGCCCTGTAGTCCTTACCGTTACGGCCATTGGATGTGTCATAGACTAGCTGATAATCGCAGCCGTCAGGCTCCAAAGACGTGTCCCTTATAAATATGAGCAGAATACCGGGCTTAGCAGGCCTTTCAGTGATTCGGATATAATCGAAGCCGGGGATGGATTGAACGAAAATCTCTGCCTCATCAACGTCAATTACACGATTGTCAACGGTAATGCCGCGCATAGACATCAGGCGCTTCATCTCTTGCAGCTTTCTTTTTGCAAAAGGCAGATACATCTGCCCGCCGTCAATGTCCAGCCTTAACATATTGTTTTCGTTAGCGAACTCTTCCATAAGCACCTCCTGAGATTAGTTCAGGCAGCCGCCGGAAGGCGGTTTATAATACAGCCTGACAATATACTATAACACAATATTAATTATAAGTCAAGCTATTTGTATTATTTATTTAGAGACAAAAATATAGCTGTTTGATCGCGCTCCTTTTTGATTTTGTTGGTTTTACGTTACGGGGGTATTGCGGCCGGTTACTTTTGCCTGTTCTGCCATCATTTGTTTTATCTTTACATTGGCGCCGCGCAGGCGTCTGCTGAAGATATGGGTCAGCTTCTTAAAGAGTTTCAGGGTTACGATATCGTCGTAGCCTTCCATTATTCTCTTGTCAAACTCCAGCAGCACGGTGTCATCGTAGGCCTTGGCCCTTGCCGTACGTGGAGAGCCGTCAAGTATAGACATCTCGCCGAAGCAGCTGCCGCGCTTTAGCCGCGCCAGAACCTGTTCCCGCTTCTTGCCGACCATCTGCGATATGACGATTATGCCATCCACGATGACATAGAAGCGGTCACCGACCTGGCCATCCTCGAAGATGACATCGTTTTCTTTGTAGTTTCTGCATTTGCTGATTTTCAGAAGGGCAATAAGCTCTTCGTCGGTCAAAAATGAAAAGAAATCCAACTCTCTTATTTTTCTGATTGTCTTGCTAACGGCCATGGGCACGCTTCTGAGGGAGTCTTCTATGGCCTTTTCCATCTCGTGTAGCTGGAATGGATATGTTATAGTTGCGGTAATCCCCTCTCTGTACATTTTCTTCAGGTCCTGGACGGCGATTTCGCTGTCTATCAGGAGTATTACTTTAATGGGATTTTGGCTGTGGGTCTCCCGCAGGGCGTCAAGAAATCCCTCGCCGTACATGCCGATAGTCTTATAATCGGCAAACAGCAGATCGAATTTATCGGTTTTAAGCATATTAATCACGCGCGCCGGCACAGAGACACCCTGAATTGAGCCATAACCAAGATATTGCAACACACCCTTTGTGGCGTCAATGCTCTTCTGGTCAAAGTGCAGTACAAGCAATCGTAAGTTCTTCTCTTCCATAGCGTAATAATAAATCAGATAATCTGATATTGTCAATATCAGGACTTTAGATATTAACTCGCCTCAAATCTGGTATAATAGACCACGTGGGACATTTAAACTGTATCGGGGGAATGTTTGTGAGAGTTCTTGATTGCACCGTAGTTGTATGGAAAGAACAGGAGGGATATGTTTCTAAATGCCCTGAGTTGGGCATTGCAAGCTGTGGGGACACCATTTCAGACGCTGTAAAAAATCTGCGCGAGGCGGTGGAGCTGAAGAGAAATTCACGTCACATATAGAAATTGCATATCGTGCCTAAGCTGCCAGTTGTATCAACTAAGCAAATAATCAGGGTTGCCGAAAAGGAAAGCGGCATGACATGGGATTCCATACGAGCTGTAATGAATCGTCTGCATCTCGGTGAATTTCATTGTGAGGACAGCATAGTCTTTCAAACAACAAGAATCACTTCTGAACAAGCTGCCATATACCACTCAGTAGGTCTGTCGGCTCCACCACGCTTCACAAAGATAAAAACGCCGCCATCTTAACCTGTAGGCACACGCCTTTTTTGCCCTACACTCTAACTGCCTGTTTTTACATTGTATTTTAGCCTTGTTTGATTACGGCTGTCGAAGGGGAGTGTAATCAAGGAGCAAAAAATATCACAACAGAAAAGCCAAGCCTCATTTGGTTGCTTACGCAGATTAGGCGGGCTGGCATTGATGAGCAGAAAGCTGTTTATGACTGACTGCATGATAAAATAAATAGTAGAGCTTGACTGCTTAAACGCCTTAATAAATCTCATACTGAGACACTTCCCGCACTTATCGCAATTTGATGTAACGCCGTAGTTTTTGTTAATATTAAATCGGTGAGACAATGAAACCGGTAATCGCAAAAACAATGGCCGATAAAGCCCTGCGCGGACTTCTGATAGGTTTGATAATCGGCGTAGTCTCAATTGTCCTGGGGTTTTTGAAGATACCGGCTTCTCTTGAGCTATACACGCTTGACCTCAGATACCAGCTAAGGCCGCAGCCAGAAGTATCCAGTCAGCTTGGCTATGTTGATTTTGACGATGAGTCACTGGCCTTGTTTGGACAATGGCCGTGGCCAAGAATGCGGCATACGGCGCTGGTTAATACGCTAAGTTTTTATGGCGCAAGGGCAATTGGCTTTGACGTGTTTTTTGCAGAGAAGGAAAATGTGCGCCTCATTCCGGGCAGAGTTAAAGATTACATATCGTCAGCGAAAACGCCTGACCTTAAAGAATTTCAACGTGTGGTTGAGGGCGCTTTTAAGGATTATGATAAAGAATTTGAAGAGGCTGTGAAAAAGGCGGGCATTGTTCATCTTGCATATTTCAGCCAAAATTATGGCGATGTCGGCAACACCAACGACATATCTGATGTGCTAAAGAAAACGAAACAGGTGCAGGCTAAGATGACTGACCAGCAGGCGGCCTCCCTGCGGCAGCTACTAAATACATCCCCGCCTCCGGCAAATAATCTTGAGACATTTCTGCTTAAAGATATAGGCATTACGCCGCCCCTTCCCGAACTCATCGCCGCCGCAAAGGGAGTTGGCTACGCTCGTCCCGGCCTCGATAAAGACTCCGTTATCAGAAACTTCCCGCTCATCAGATACTACGACAATAAGATTACTTATCCGCTTGCGCTTTCGATGCTCTCAGACGTTATGGACTTTAAACTCAACGACATAGCAATTGTACCGGGTAGTTCAATAGCTTTAAGAAACGCTTTAAGACCCGGCGCTGCCACCCGTACTGACATTGTAATCCCCGTTGATAAACACTCTCAAATGCTCGTCAACTGGACTGGCAGGTTTAATGACACCTTCCTGCATGTGCCGTTTAAATATCTCTCATACTACTACGCCTTTATTTTGGCAAAAGAAGAGGCAAGGACATCGGGCGGCGCTCTTACCGCAGAGGCGCTTGAAACAAAAATCAGGTCGAAAATTGATGACCAGGGCATTGCAGCCAATGAGGAAAGCGCCCTGATTGCCAAAAAAATCACAACCGCGTGGTTTATTTCAAAACTTATTGACGCAGGCGCTGACGATAACGCCCTATCTAAGACGCTCAGTTCCATAAGCGGCAGCGCTGACCTCAAAGCAGAAATAGGTGAAATAAGGGCTGCCAAAGATATTGAACAGTTTATAAACATCAGACCGACGGCTGCCCCTGAGGATTTCATAAAGACCTATGCCAGAGGCGTTGACCCCGCCCGTCTGTCTGAAATATTTAAAAACATGCAGACATTTCAAAAGCAGGGACGCTTAAAGGATGTGTATCCTTACTACTTCCCCCCGCCGCTTGAGCTTAATAATAACGGCATTAAGACTGCCTTTTCCCCGCTTAACTTAAGCGGCAAACTTCTTATCGCCGGCCTCACCGCAACCGGTACGATTGATTTCTACCCTACCCCATTTGAAAAAAGCGCCCCTATGGTCTCTTATCACGTCAATGCCCTAAACACTATCATTACCGGCAACTATCTGAGGCGCATCCCCGGTATTTATAATTACGCCATAACGCTGCTATTAGCCGTACTGACCGGCCTGCTTTGCAGTCTGCTCGCCCTTCAGGCCGCATTTCCTCTTTCCGCGCTGCTGGCAGGCGGTTATCTCTTTTCAACCTACAGGCTGTGGATTACAAAGGGATACTGGTTTGACTGGATAGCGCCAGTTGGGGCAGTTGCCCTTACATTTCTTGTCTTGGCGCTGGTCAGATATTTCGAGGCGTATTTTGAGAGAAGGCGCATCAGACTGATATTTTCTAAGATGGTCTCGCCAAGCGTTTTAAAGACAATGGAGGCAAATCCCGACAAATTTGCCCTCACCGGCGAAAGAAAAGAGGCCGCTATATTCTTTTCGCTCATTCAGGGCATGTCCAATGTCATTACAGGGGTCTCTCCAGATGAGCTTCCAGCGATACTGGACGTCTACCTTTCGCCAAACAGCGAGATAATTACCGGCTACGACGGCTACATAGACAAGTACGAGGGGCATGTTATCATGGCAGACTTTGGAGTGCCCATCGGCGGTGCGTACTGTGCGCTGAAGTGCGCCTTTGCCGCTATTGAGCAAAACCTCGACATCGAGGCGTTTCAGCGCCTTGTCCTGATGCGCTACGGGCTGAATGTCTCTGTCTCGATGGGGTTTAATTATGGATACGTCTCGGCAGGCAATATGGGTTCTGACAGGAAATTTCAGTATACGGTAATGGGGGATTCAGTCAACGTAGCGGCGCGGTTTATGGCGGCGAATTATATCTATAACGCCAAAAATGCCCTTACTGGCGAGGACGCCGTCCCTGAAATAAAAGACTATGTGCACCTGCGAATGCTTGATAAGCTGCTGCTCAAAGGAAAGACAAGGCCCACTGCTATCTATGAAGTCCTTGGCTGGGTCGCAGAGGCATACAGGGATTTCCACAAATCCAAACCCGTCCCGCAATTTGTAAAATATAACTGGCTGAGGTGCTCCCCTGAGAAGTTCTTCTGCTACAGGGATGTGTGGAAAAGGCGTGCCGAGGACAGCGGCGATAAAACGGCTGCCGAAATTTACGCCTTTTTTGACAGGAACATGCCCCTTGCCTCTGAAATTCTCACGGCAGAGTGGTCGTTGGAGTATCTCTCTATCCAGACTGCCCTGCAAGAGCTTAGGCAGAGGGCGGCAAAGGTCTTGGGGCGTAGTGTTGCGCCCCTGCCGCACAGTGGCGATGCGCTTTCTGACATTGCCTCAGAGCTTACCGGCATGAACGATTTGATGTCAGGATATGACGGCAGAGACCTGTCGCTCCTTAATGACTGCGAGGGCTTATCGGTAAAGGCCGCATCTTTCCAAAGTCGTCTCTATTTACAAGAAGGTTTTGATGAGCTGTCAGGGGCCATTAGCAGCGTAAAAAGATTCATAGGGCAAGCCGCCCTCGGCTCTGGGCAAGCAATTAACGCCGCACTTATGGAAAGTCAGTTGAAATACAAAACCCTTGTCAAAGATTTCTATGGAAACCTCCGGCCCGAGGCATACCATGAAATGGCGGCAGGCATTGGCAGCCCATCTGCCGCGGCGCTAAAGTCAAAGGCGCACTACGAGGCCGGGCTTCAACTCTATTTCCAGCGCAGGTGGGATGAGGCCGTTGAAATGTTTAAAATGGCTGACACGGAGCTGCAGGGAGACCCTCCCGCTAACTCTCTTATTAAACGAATAGAACTTTATAAGGAATCCCCGCCGCCGCCTTCATGGCAGGGGGAGTTTATTCAAACGAAAAAGTGATGAGAAAGCTTACACTATCAGCGCTTCAAAGGTATGTGCCGGTTGTGGGCATTGCACTAGTGCTTATCTCTGCCCTGACGTTTTTGACCTATATTGGCGCGTTTGAGAGGATGGAATATAAGATATTAGATCTTAAATTTAAGGCAAGGCCAAAGATAAAGATTAATCCCAACATTGTCACTATTGACATTGACGACCAGTCCATCGAAGAGACAGGGCGCTGGCCGTGGCCCTGGCGCATACATGGAGATATCGTGAATTTCCTTACTAAAAGCGGCGTTACCGGGGTTGTCTTTGTCAACATGGATTTCTCGCAGGACAATAGCAACGACATAGCCCGCGGCTCTGTGGAAGGCGTCAAAAGCGGCATTATAAACGCCTACGGCAGTAAAGACATAAATGCGGCCATACCTGACTATGAAACGTACTTTGCCGATAGTTTAAAGAAAAACGGCAGCGCTTACGTAGAGGTTGATTTTAAAATACCTGAAAACGACAAAGCCAGTGTCGTCTCAGGCGTTGACAAAGGCCGACTGGGGCTTCTTGCAGCCAAGTCAGCCATAAAGGGC
>JAKOEO010000140.1 GCA_022321325.1 Candidatus Magnetominusculus sp. LBB02
TGCCTCAGCACATCCGCAAGCCAAATACGATTCCGGACAAGCCGGAATGACGACAAGATAAGTTGCGTGACAACAATTTATTGTCGCCGAGTGAGCATGTGATTACAAATTAGTATAAGGCGGATGACCCCTCTCTGTCATTCCCGTGAAAACTCTCTGTCATTCCCGTGAAAACGGGAATCCAGAATGTTGTATCTATAGAGTATTGTATTTCAGCTGGCTATTACGACAGATTAAAAAATGCCTTAATTTTACAGAACAGCACTGATTTCTTGCTTGCAAACTGGGCGTTGAGCTGTTCTTCTGAGAGCGCCTGTTCGCTCATCTTCTGGGCTAATTGCTCGTTTTCTATCTCCCTGCGGGTTATGATGGCGCTAATGGTCTCAACGGCGCTGGGGTTGTCCAGTATAACCTTTGAAAAGCTATCCTTATCGAGCACAAGGATTAACGCATCTTCTATTGCCGTAACGCTGGCCGTCCTGATGCCGCCGGTAAACAGCGAGATCTCTCCAAAGAAATCCCCTCTTTTGAGAATGGCCACCTCGTTGCCGCTCACTGTAACGCTGACGCGGCCACGCCTGATGACATAGAATGAGTCTCCCTCGTCGCCCTCTTCAAATATGCTCTCGCCTTTGCCGTAGTATTTTTGAGCCAGCAGGGCGGTAATCTCTCTTTGCACATCTTCGGGGAATATGGAGAAAAACTCTATTCGCTGTACTGCCATGTATGTCTGTTCAAGCTCGTCATTGTTGTCAACATTGGCAGGATGATGAATGTAAACGTCTCTGACCGGGTATGGAAACCTGATATTTTCCCTTTTGAAGGCATACCAGAGTTTGGTCATAATGATGTTGGCTATATGGGGTTTGAGGCCGTAGTCATTAACCCAGACGCGAACTTCGTATTCGATGGATGAGTCGCCATATTTCACCACCCGTACCTCCGGCGGCGGGTTTTTCAACGCATAAGTCCTCAGACATACCGACTCAATGACCTGCTTTACCTTATTCGGCGGGATGTCGTACTCCACGCCCACAAAGAGGCTCATTATCTGATTCGGCGAGGGGTAGTTAACGCTGAGAATTGAATCCTTAATAATTGTGCCATTTGGGATGACCAGATAGTTATTAGCGCGCGTAAGCAGCTTAGTCGTGCGCCAGTTTATCTCGACGACTTTGCCGTCAGTGTCTTTTACATGAATCCAGTCGTTGATTCTGAAGGGGGTTTCTATGTGCAGCACCACGCCGGCGATAAGATTAGTAAGCGTATCCTGAAGCGCAAGACCAATGACCATAGAAAACACGGCTGAGGTGGTAATGATAGGGGTCAGATCAATTCCAAACTGTATTTTTAATATGGCAAACAGGGCTATAGCATAGATTATTGCCGTGACGATGTCGTGGATGAGCTTGGGAACGGCAATTTTAGCCTTTTCGATATATAATTTGCCGAAAAAGTAGTCGGCTATTTTAAAGATGCCGTAAAAAAGGACGCTGTAAATGAGGGCGTTAGCAACTTGAATATCAATAGGCGGTTTACTGACAAACACATATATGCCGCTGGCGGCGGCAAGGACAACCAGCAGTGCGTAAAAAATCAAAGACGACTGCCGTGGCTTGATATTATCTTTCATTTCCATGATTTAGCA
>JAKOEO010000141.1 GCA_022321325.1 Candidatus Magnetominusculus sp. LBB02
CGCACGCTCGCCTTCATAAATCACGCGCTCATTCTGCTTGCATATTATTTTTTCTGAAATTATGGCAAGGGCCTCAAGCGCCCTGTCGCTTATGGATTGAAACATCTTTACGCCGCGCAGGATCTCGCTTAACTCCGTAAACCTCTCCATTGTTTGATGAAAGGCGTCTAACTCCGCCGCCATTACAGACTCGGAGATTGCCCCCATTTTCACCAGTATCTCGCCAATATGCGGCATTGCCTGTTCTCTTTCGGCAATGACTTCTTTGATTTGGCTGTCTGTCAGATAGCCTTTCTCAAGGGCGGTTTCCTCAAAAGAAAGGTCGGTATTTGCCTGTATTGTCAATACCTCATAAACCTTTTTCATATCGAGAACGCGCATGTCAACCGCTGTCTCGATAAATGACGGGGTCTTTTCGCTCTGATACTTGAGGGCATATAATATGTCCTCTTCGCGTATCAGCTTTTTCTTAAGCAGGAAATTACCAAAAAATAGTCTGTTTTCCATGATTAATCACGCACCGAGCCAGTCAAGATACTTGTCATATCCCTCAACAATGGGAAGGGCAATTATCTCCGGCACCGTATATGGATGCAGCTCTTTTATCCTGGAGACCATAGATGCGAAGTTGTCCTTTTTTGTCTTAACTATTAATAACAGCTCTTGTTCTTTCTGCACCTTGTTTTCCCAATGGAAGATGGATGTAATATCGTTAACTATATTAACACATTTTGCCAGAGCCTCGCTGACCAGCGTACCGGCTATGGTTTCAGCCGTCGGTCTGTCGGCAACGGTCACTAAGACTACGTAAAATTCCAACGGTTAGACATCCTCCCGGCGGTAAATGGCGGCGCCGGATGAGATTCCCGCTACATCATGTCCGGGTATATGTAATAAATCCATGCCCTTGTATTTATACGGCAATTATACTGCTGTCTTTTGTTGTCGGAGTAATTGGCTTCAAACGTTAATGTGAATGTCTTTCCCTCGTTGATTTCACTTTTAGTCGGGACGCTGCCCTTTGGCGCAGAGATTGATTCCAGCTTATCGCTGTCTATCTTCTTCTGGCCGGTAATGGCAGAGAAGGAGTTAAGTTTCCTAATGCCTATTTCACAGGCCTTTCTAAACCAATCGTTTATCCCTGCTGAGTCAGAAACCTCCTGAATCAAGCCTTTGGTCTGGCGTAGATTGCCGATTATCCCCGTGCCCCCACAGCGGGACGAGTTGCCCTTTAAGGCAGTTATATTGTTCTCATGTACGCAAAAACGATTGTTTTCGTTACAGAAATACGGGCCGTCAACGCGGCATCCATCCAGAGTTTTCTCTTCATTATTCTTCAGAACCAATATTACATTGGCGGTGTCATCGCCGCTTTCGCCGCATACTATGGCTATACCAAACGCCATGCAGGCAAGGGCGGCTATCAACAGAGTCAATATGAATGTCTTCCTTCTCATATGTATATAGTATAATGATTTCAGGTTTATTGTCAATAACCGCTTAGGCCAGGGCAAACGCATTAGAAAAATAAAGCTGAAATTACCTATGCAATTACACCAT
>JAKOEO010000142.1 GCA_022321325.1 Candidatus Magnetominusculus sp. LBB02
ATATTAACGCCCACGGCACATCCACAAAGTTCAACGACGAGCTTGAGACTATGGCAATTAAGAAACTTTTCAAAGACCATGCCTATAAACTCGCCATCAGCTCGACGAAATCCATGACCGGGCACCTCTTAGGCGCGGCAGGAGGCGTTGAGGCCGTGTTCTCTGTTTTAAGCATCTGCAACAGCATCATACCACCTACTATTAATCTTGACAACCCCGACCCGCTCTGCGACCTTGACTATACCCCGCATAAGGCGCGCAAGGCCGACATAGAATATGTTCTGTCTAACTCCTTCGGTTTCGGAGGCACAAACGCGTGTATCGTCATCCGGGCAGCTGCGCCTTAGCTCATGGTACTTCCGGCACAGCTTACATCTCTGGAACAATCGCTGAACTATTACTTTAATGAAAAAGAGCTGCTTGTGGAGGCGGTCACTCACCGTTCGTACTATCACGAGTGTTCCGATAAGTCGCAGACATATAACGAAAGGGTGGAGTTTTTGGGGGATTCTGTACTGGGGCTTGCCATCTCTGAGGCGTTGTATGGCGAGAAGGTCTTCTGCAAAAAACATGACAAGTTAGTCCATACCATTTTAAACGAGTCTGAGATGTCACGCCTGAAATCTTACCTTGTATCGAAAAAGACGCTGTCGCAGCTTGCGCTGGAAATCAACCTCGGCTGTTATCTCAAACTCGGCAAGGGCGAAGAGATGACAGGAGGCAGAGAGAAACACTCACTTTTAGCAAACACGCTTGAGGCAGTATTTGGCGCTGTGTTTCTTGACGGCGGTTATGAGGTGGCAAAGAAGGTTATCATCGGCCTCTATCAACCAGTTATAACTCACATGCTTAATAGCCACACATCTTTTGATTTCAAGACTGAACTTCAGGAGATCAGCCAAAAACTATTTTCGGCTCTGCCTGAGTACAAACTTGCCAAAGAGGCCGGCAACGACCATGACAAGGATTTCGTTTACGAGGTCTATGTTGGCGGTAAACTTATGGGCAGCGGCAGCGGCAAAAACAAAAAAGCGGCGCAATCGGAGGCCGCCCGTAAGGCCCTTGAAGAGATGTCCTCTACTAAGACAATGGATGGTCAGGACTCGCATACGGAGGCCGCCAATGAATGACCCGTCTCCATTAACATACAAAGACGCAGGCGTTGATATTGACAAGGCCGACACATTCATTAAGGACGTATCTCCACTGATTAAAAAGACATTCAGAAAAGAGGTGCTCACCGACATAGGGTCTTTCAGCGCCCTGTTCAAACTTGATTTAAACAAATTCACTGACCCGGTGCTTGTAAGCGGCACAGACGGCGTAGGAACGAAACTAAAGATAGCGTTCATGCTGCAAAAGCACGATACTATCGGCATAGACCTGGTTGCGATGTGCGTAAACGATGTGCTTACCTCAGGGGCTGAGCCGTTGTTTTTCCTTGATTATCTTGCCGTGGCGGCCCTTGCGCCGGTTACTGCGCGCGATATAATTAAGGGGATTGCCGTCGGCTGCACTGAGGCTGGCTGCGCCTTGA
>JAKOEO010000014.1:0-6851 GCA_022321325.1 Candidatus Magnetominusculus sp. LBB02
TTTCCAAAGGATATTAAATATGGGATTATGCCGGGTGATTTCTCTGCTTCTATTATCAAAGATGATTGCAGGTTTGGATTTATAGGGCTTAACTCTGCTTTTTTGCATCTCGCTGACGAGACTACTAAACATGATATTGCGGTAGATCTTCACCAGTTTAATAATGTTTGTGCGACGCGTATGCCCGACACATTAAGCTGGTTAAACGAGAACGATATTAATTTTTTAGTTACTCATCATCCGCCAGACTGGTTGACCGGCGGTGATAATATGACGGCAGTCCATAGAATATTTAGAGAAGACATAGCCCCGACTGGTAGATTTCATGCTCATCTATTCGGCCATGGACATGAGCATAAACTTAGCATTTCTTCTATGGGAGGAATTGGATTTCGACGCGAATATCAGGGTGTTTCCTTATGTGCGACAGAAAAGACAATTGATGGAAAAGAAAGGCTCCACGGTTACAGCGTTGGTAAACTCTTAATTGAAGATGGACAAGGCACAATTTGGTGGTGGCCTCGAAAGAGAATTCATAGAGAAATTGGATGCCGTATAGAGGCAGATCACTGTTTAATCTTACCCGGTGGTGTTGAGCATTTAGAATCAGATATTTTTAGAATGGCAAGATTTGCCACCGCACCTGCCCCAGAACCAGAGACACTGCTTCCTACGCATACCTCTACGGTCGAAATTTTAGGTCGTACCGGCATCGTTGACGAGGTAACTGGCTTACTGCGCGGTGCGGACAAGCGGCGGTTGATTACGCTTTTGGGCGCTCCGGGGATTGGGAAGACTTCTATTGCTCAGAAATTGCGGGAGATTGTTGCCGGTGATTTCAAAGACGGCGTTTATTTCTGCTCATTTCAGGGGATTGAGGGTTTGGACGCGCTTATTGCAACTATTAACGCTGACGTTGCTCACACGGCAGACGCAAAAGAGGAAACCCTGTTTCAATGGTTAGGCAATAAAGAATGTCTTTTGATTTTAGATAATTTTGAAGACCCGCTTGAAAAAGACAGGTCGAACGTTCAGGGATTTCTTAGGCGGTTATTAGAAAAGGCGCGGCGTGTTAAGCTGCTTATCACAACCAGAGACGCGGTTGTTTTAACCGGCATTGAAAAGGTCATTAAGGTTAAGGAATTAGAAAGGGCATATTCAGAGGAACTTACTAGAAAGCTGGCCGGGGATCTTGGCTTTGCCGATCGTTTAAAAGGCAAGGATTTAAAAGGTCTGCTTGATGAGTTAGGTGATGTGCCGTTAGCTATTGTGCTTGCCGCACCCAGTCTTAATTTAGGGGTTGATAATTTAACGCGGGAGTTGCAAAACCAAAACCTTGATATTTTACGCGAATATGGAACAGATGAGACAAATGCCACAAAAGACCAAAGCCTTCGCAAGAGTTTGCTGCTTTCTTATTCTAAGATACTGGATTTTAATGACAGGCTTTTGTTTCTGGTATGTTCATTGTTTCCCGCGGGGCTTAAACAGGCTGACGCTCTGATAATCCTTCCTGCAATCTCGGCACCGAATTATCAATCGCTCCTGAATAAATCACTAATCACAACCGCTGACGGGAATACATACACCATGCTTGCCCCCATTCGAACATATGCCTATGATATGTTTAAGAAAATGATTGCCGAAAAGGAAATAGACGCGGCTATCGAGAGGCGCTGGATCGCATTATGTCTCGGGAAATCAAAGGAATATTATAATACGGTACGCGGCAAAGGCAAGAGGGCAGTTAAAGAGCTGATTAACGAGCTTCCCGATATGTTCAGGGTTTTAGAATACCTGATTTCAAAATCAGAAAAAGATGACCTGTTGGATGTACTTTTAAATTTAACCGACTTTGCACGTTTCGTGGGAATAACGAAAGAGGTTATGTCATCTTTAGAAAAGGCAAAGGAAATTGCCAAGAATGCCGGGGATATTTTAGGCGAGGCTAACTGCATTTTTTGTATGGGCGATGTTCATTTAGGAGAATCAAGAAACGAGGACGCTTTGAAGGCATTCAAAGACGCGCTGCCTTTATTCAAGCAGGTTGGGGATATTTTAGGCGAGGCTAACTGCATTCGGAGTATGGGCGATGTTCATTTCAGAGAATCAAGAAACGAGGACGCTTTGAAGGCATACGAAGCCGCGCTGCCTCTTTACCAAAAGGTTGGGGATATTTTAGGCGAGGCTAACTGCATTAAGGGTATGGGCGACGTTCATTTAAGAGAATCAAGAAACGAGGACGCTTTGAAGGCATACGAAGACGCGCTGCCTTTATTCAAGCAGGTTGGGGATATTTCAGGCGAGGCTAACTGCATTCGGAGTATGGGCGATGTTCATTTCAGAGAATCAAGAAACGAGGACGCTTTGAAGGCATACGAAGACGCGCTGCCTCTTTACCAAAAGGTTAGCGGTATTTTAGGCGAGGCTAACTGCATTGCAAGTTTGGGGCTGTGTTCCATACGGGCAGGTCAGATAGAGGCGGGTGTAAAAGAGGTATTCAGGGCGATTGGACTTTTTGAGAAAATAAATTCTACATACTCAATTGCAGTTGCTTATTACTATCTTGGCGATGAGCTTATGAAAATAAAAGGCTATCAGGAACGAGGCGTGGAATATATGATGAAGGCAAAGGAGATTTATAATAGTATTCCGAAATCAGGGGGGGTAGTTGATGACAATGACAAATTTTAAGGGGCTGATTGCGCTGTTCTTCTTTTTCCTATTGCCCATTGTTTCTGCTCATTGCGACGACAGGCCGCTTCCTGTTGGGAAACTTGGGGAGGTTGTCGCCCTTGGGCGCGATGTTTCTTTTAATACTGCCACACACCCGCTTGCTAAACAATATGCCGTCAATGCCCTGAACTGCTCAAGCTGTCATCTGAAAAATGGTACTGATTTGCATAATCTGACATTCATCGGTACCGCCGCCGCATACCCCGCATTCTCGCCGCGCGAAGCCTCCGTCATCACACTCTCTGATAGGATTGCCTATTGCTTTATGCGCAGCGGTAACGGCATTCAACCGCCACCGGACAGCCCCATTATTAAAGCAATAGCCGCCTACATTACGTGGCTTTCCGAGGGAACTGCGATTAAAATGAACCCCGCAGCGCCGCTTGGCCCAAACTCAATGAAACGCATGAACGTTAATCCCAACACCGTCAATCTCGACAATGGTTTAAAGGTATATGACGCACAGTGTGCCTCATGCCACGGCAAAGACGGTGAGGGCGTTAAGGAAATTCAACTGCCTGAGGCGTCGCCGGGCGGTAGCCCCCCTCTCTGGGGCGATAAATCATATAACAAAGGCGCAGGGATGTATAAATTGGAGACCGCCGCCTCGTTTATTAAATCCTCCATGCCCTACATGGCCGCTACACTTAGCGAACAGGACGCAGTTGACGTTGCCGCCTACATTAACTCAAAGCCACGCACGGAGTTTGATCTGAAAAAACATTTGCCAAAATAATCCAGCCGTGCTAAGCTACTGTCGTAACCGTTTTCTTCTAAATTATCTGAACTAAGGAGGCCGACGCGCTATGATTGTCAGAGAATTCATAAAGGAACTAAGGAACTGCCACAGCATGTTTGACGCCGTCAGCGAACGCGCACTTATGGAGTCGCTTCAGGTGTTCAGGACGTTTGAATTGCGCGAGGGCGAGTCGGCAAGCATAGGAGGCTTTAGCGGCGACCTGCTCTTTGTGGTCATTGGAAAGGTGGATGTTGGCAATAACAAGGCGCAGTCCCACGGCGCACCGCCGATTAGGTTTCCCGAGCCGCCTCAACTATTGACCATCACCGCCATTGAGGACTCATGGCTCTGTCATCTCGATGTTGACGCATTTGCCTACTTGGCCGGTATTGAGGAGACATTTGACGAAATTAAGGCGGGCGGACAGTGCAGCGCGGCATTATTAGAGAAGATGAGAACAAGCACTGCCTTTCGGAGGCTGCCGATTGAGTACATTGAGGACGCAATTAAGGGCATTACAGAGGTTAACGTAAGGGCTGGGGATGAGGTCATAACAGACGGTAAAGAGATAGAGGCGTTTTATGTCATCTCATCGGGAAGGGCAGAGGTGCTGCGGCTAAATCCCGAAAGCGGCGATATGGAAAAGACAGAAGACCTTGGCCCGGGCGATGAGATTGGCGAGGAGGCCATAATCATGGCCGCCAAGAGCCCATGTACGGTGAACATGGTCGAGGACGGCGTCCTGTTTGCGATGGATGTCGCGAAGTTCAGGGAAATCCTGTTAAGGCCGCTGCTGGCTGAGGTTAGCCCTGAGGTGGCGCGCGCTATGTATAACGCGGGTAATAGGTTTATAGATGTGCGGTTTGTCGAGGAATATGATGAGGGGCATATTGCGGGCTGCGTGAATGTGCCGCTATTTGATTTAATGAAACGAAGGGCGGAGTTTGACAGCGCGAAGGAATATGTGGTCTACTGCCGAAGCGGCAGAAGGAGTGCCGTAGCCGCGTTTAAACTGCGGCAGCTTAATATCAACGCGGTCAGCCTAAAAGGCGGCATAAAGGCATGGCCATATCACGAACTATTAGAGCCGACAGGAGGTTAGTTTAACATGAAGAAAATTTACTTATTAGTGGTTGCGGCGGTTATTGTGGCATTTAGCAGCGCCTACGCGGCAGATGGGGTTAAAGTAGATATCCCCGTTGCGTACAAGGACGTAAAGGTCGTATTCAACATGGACCACCTCGCCTTTGACGGCGATAAGCCTATCGGAATGAAATACATGCTCATGCTGGCTGACCGTATGAAGGAGCAAAAGGCCAACGGCAAGATAATCGCCATATTTCACGGCGACGCCGCCTATATGACCCTGACAGACGAGACATATAATAAGTTCAGAAAGGTCGCAACCGGCAATCCCTACAGGAAGCTGATATCCGATATGCTTGCCGCAGGCGTAGAGGTTGAGGAGTGCGTGGTCTCGATGGGTGCACACGGCTGGGTGAATGCGGACTTACTGCCGGGCGTCAAGGTAAACGGCGGTGCGGTAGGCAGGCTGATTATGCTTGGACAAGAGGGTTATGTCGCTATACATCCATAGAGGTTAAACCTTTTTCACGCCAATTGTGTCTAAGCTATTGGTAGGTTGTTTATGTTAATATAAGATATTAACCGGCATGGAGGGGGTGTATTTGAGACAATTATCTAAGTGCGCATTATCATTGGCAATATTGGCGGCAGCATTATTTGGCGGAAGCGGCGCGTTTGCGGCGGGTTCAAACGAACCGGTACAGGGTAATACTGTAACGCAGCAGGCGCCGGTCTCTGTGATAACAACAGAGCAGATGAAAAAGAACGAGGCGCTATTACCCGCCCAATCTACTAAAAAAAGGGTGATACCGTTTAAACGCCGCAAGCCAGATAACAACTCCAGCACCGCCCCAAGGTCAAGCCTATTGCCCGCGCCGAGGATGCCGTCGCAGTCATCTGTTGTAAAGGCGCCGACTCTATTGACAAGCTTTGCGGGTATGGATCTGTTGGGCAATACCAGCCAGGCCGTTCCCCCTGACACAATGGGCGCTGCCGGTCCAACCTACCTGATGAGCATTGTAAACGGCGGCGTCGCCTACTACAACAAGGCAACAGGGGCAGTATCAGGCCATATAACCGACACAACATTTTGGTCGTCGCTTGGCGGTGGACCGGGGCAGCCGGCTGACGGCGTATTTGACCCAAAGGTCTTTTATGACCAGTACCTTGGGCGCTTTATCGTGGTTGAGCTTGCCCAGGGCAGCGCCTCTTATAATTCTTATATTCTTGTAGGAATTTCAAATTCAAGCGACCCAACTGGTTCGTGGACGCTTCACGCAATTCGCGCAGATTTAGATAACGGCACCACGCCAACAACATACTGGGCGGACTTCCCTCAGGTCGGCATGGATGCAAACAACCTCTACGTAAACGTAAATATGTTTGACGGGGGCGGCTCGTTTCATTACATAAAGATGTACTCAATCCCAAAGACGCAGCTTCAGTCAACCGCCTCGACAATTACATACACGGAGTTCAAAAACAATAATAACGTTGATTTCACCGTTCAGCCGTGCGTTACATTTGGAAGCGGACAGCAGATTTATTTTGTTGGCGAGGACTACACAGGAGGCGGTAATCATACTGACAGCCCACAGTCGGAGGCCGCGTCGTCGCCAAGCTATTTGAAATTATTTACTATTACAAATAACGCATGGACGCCGCTTGGGGATATACTTGTTAATAGTTACCCTGTGGTTGACAGTTTGCCCGGCGCCCCGCAGCTTGGGATGTCGCAAACTATAGCCACAAATGACACAAGAATGCTGAACGCGGTTTGCAGAGGCGGCTACCTGTGGGCAACTCATACAGTGTCAAACGCCGCTGCCGCAAAGACCGAGGTGGCATGGTATCAGATAGACCCATCGAAGGCGTCGCTGACGCTAGCCTCAGCCGGTGCGCCGGTGCAGGAGGGCAGAGTAAGCGACACAAACATGTTCTATTACTTTCCCTCGATAGCGGTTAACGCAAGCGGCGATGCGGCCATTGGTTTTTCCGGCTCATCAAGCACTACATATGCCGGAGGGTATTACACGGCACGGCTAAGTGCGGACTCTGCCGGCACAACTCAGACAGTTGCACAGTTAGTGGCAGGGGCGGCGCCCTATTACGTTACATGGAGCACAGATAACCGCTGGGGAGACTACAGCGCCACATGCGTTGACCCCAATGATGACACCACCTTCTGGACTATTCAGGAATACGCAAAGGGAAGTGCAAACTGGGGCACATATTGGGGGTCATTCTCAACCTCGACGGCAAGCCAATACACGCTGACAGTAACAATGAA
>JAKOEO010000014.1:6861-10853 GCA_022321325.1 Candidatus Magnetominusculus sp. LBB02
GGGGGTCATTCTCAACCTCGACGGCAAGCCAATACACGCTGACAGTAACAATGAACGGCACAGGGGCAGGCACTGTTACGCCCATGTCGGGGACGATTAAGTGGAACGGTTTAACCGGTGCGGCAACATATACAACGGGCACATCGGTCGTATTGACGGCTGCGGCTGGGGCAGGCTCAACGTTTAGCAGTTGGAGCGGCTGCGATAACGCTAGCGGCAGCCAATGCACCGTAGCAATGACGGCAGCCAGAAGCGTTACCGCCACATTTTCCTCGTCAACTCCTAATACCGCTATCCTGACTGTTACGAAAACCGGCACAGGCACAGGCACCGTAACGGCGTCATCGGGGACGATTTCGTGGAGCGGCAACACAGGCACAGCCGCAATCACATTGGGCAGCTCGGCAGTATTGACGGCAGCGGCCTCATCTGGCTCAACGTTTAGCAGTTGGAGCGGCTGCGACTCTTCAAGCGGCAGCCAGTGTACGGTGGCAATGTCATCGGCTAAGAGCGTTACCGCTAAGTTTACACTCTCTTCGACAAATATAAGGGGGGACTTTTTAGGAAACGGCAACGCCGACATACTTTGGAGAAATACATATAACGGTGGGAATCTCATATGGACAATGCTCTCTACGACGCCGACAAGCATACTGGGGCTTCCCGGTGCAGATGTAAGCTGGGAAATTGTCGGCACGGCTGACTTTACCTCTAATGGCTATCCAGCCATATTATGGCGGCACAAGTCCTTAGGCTTCAATGCTATTTGGACAACGAAGTCGGGCGCTGTGACAAACGCGATATCGTTCCCAAGCTGTTCGGATACAACATGGAAAATAGTCGGCACGGGGGATTTCGACGGTGACGGCTATCCTGATATCCTGTGGAGAAATTCAGTAACCGGCAATGTTGCCATATGGCTTATGAAGGGCATAGCGTATAAGAGCGCCATAGCGCTGCCCACTGTTTCGGACCTGTCATGGCAAATAGTCGGCACGGGGGATTTCAACGGCGACGGCAATTTAGACATCGTATGGAGAAACAACGTTACAGGTGATAACGTGGTCTGGTTGATGCTTGGCGTAACCTTTTCCAGCGCCCAGTCACTGCCGTCAGTTTCAGATACGTCATGGAGGATTGCCGCTATTTCTGATTTCAACGGCGACGGCTATCCAGATATCGTGTGGAGCAACTCATACACCGGGGCCAGTTGGATCTGGCTGATGAACGGCACCGCGTATTCCTCTGCGGCACAGCTTCCGACAGTATCAGAGACGACGTGGCAAATCGTAGGGCCAAGATGAGCGCCTGTTAGGCTGCCACTGTGGATATTGATAAATTACGAGGGCAGATTAAGCGCAACTGCGACGTTTCTGACGCGAAGTTCTGGGGGTTTTACTCCATCTGCGGGATGCTTTTGAGGATACGGCAGTTGTACAGGCAGGTGCATGCCCTCACCCCCTGGGACGCCATATCAAATGACCACATATTGCCGTGGATTGCAGAGCAGGAGGCAAAGTGGGAGCAGCTTGAGGACGAGCAGTTTGGCGATATAGCAATAGACGGCATTTCGTATCAACCGTTTGACGTTGAGGCGATAAACGCCGTACTCATTCCAAACGGCCTGTTATATGGGGCTGGATTTGGTATGCACAACAAGCCGACGTTTTTTCTGGGCAGGCTGCTAAAGATGTCCACAATATGCGGCTGTCAGGCATACTATACAGAAGAAGAACTTGAACGAGACCTGTTTGCCGCACCGGCAATGCTTCAGGGAAGGCGCATCTATATCAGGCTGTGCCCGTTTCGCCAGATGATATACGAGAAATTCACCGCCCAAAAGGGACAAGGCAAAGACCCGCTAATGGATGCTGTCATAGCAGACCTCGGCACTGCCGCCACGGACGATTTTGCCAGACGATTCGATGCCCTGACGATGGATGTCTCTGTGATACTGCTCTTGCACGAGGCGGCAGAGTATGCCGGGGATGGCGATGGGGGCGGGGCATGGCTTGAGGCGGTCAATGCCTCTTATGGCAACAGATTTGTTGAAATATATCTGCGGGCAATGAAAGACCTGCTTGCCGACACATCAGGCGAGGGCCCGCTCAGGCACATCATAGACACGCAGGACAGGACGCTCCTGGCCTTCTACACAATATTGATGGAACCGGCGAGGCTTGAGATATTTCCGGAAATTACAGCCGCATACCATGAATTTACAGGCAGCGAATCATGGCAGACCATAGAGCGCGCGTGCGCCTCCGGTTATAGAAGGGCAGGACAGTTCAGGCAGGAGATATTGTCCATATGGGAAAATGGAGGCAGCGTCAGCGAGATAGAGAGCCACATCAGGGGATTTCTTAAAGAGATGTAAGGGATAATGACGCCTGCGCAAGATGAGGCTGGACTTGAATAGATATGCCGCTTAATGCTACAATATCTATGCTATGAAACCCAGACATGTTAAGACAGGGGAAATCGCTGTAGGAAAGCCGCTTGCTGCTTCGATATATGATGACGACGGGCAGCTGCTCCTTAAAAAGGGCTATATAATTACCCCCAAGGATGTACAGAAGAGCATGGGTGCGATAATCTTTGAATATGAACCGCATGAAGTCCCTGCCGTAGCCGAAGATACCGATGAGTACACAAAGTTGGATGAAATGCAGGAAGCTGAGTCTCCGTTTGAACAACTTGCCCTGCTGCAATTCAGATTAAACGCCCTGTTTAAAAATATTGAAAAAGAAAAGATGTTTCAATCTAAGGTCAGGGTGCTTGCCGCGCTGATAGAGGATATCTGTAAAAACGATGAGGACCTTGCCCTTGCCACCATTATGCTTGATACTCAGGCGCGTTATTCGATAAGGCATCACATGCACACGGCCATTGTCTGTAACGTAATTGCTAAGAGGCTCGGCTGGGATTTAGGCCAGAGGACATCGCTGGTGATGGCCGCCCTCACTATGAACATTGGAATGCTTGAGCTTCAGGACCAGCTCCATTTTCAGGTTGAGCCGATAAGCGCCGCTCAGGCGGCAGAGCTGCGGGCGCACCCCATTGCCGGTATGGAGATGATTCAAAGCCTTGGGGTTACTGATGAGCTATGGTGTAACACCATCTTGCAACACCATGAGGTGCCGGATGGAAGCGGCTATCCTAACAATCTCCGTGATAAGCAGATAACCCAGGCGGCGCGTATTCTTTCTCTATGCGACACATACTGCGCCCGCGTATCCGGCAGGGACTACCGCCCGCCTCTTTCGCCAAACCTTGCGATGAAGGCGATATTCTTAAACACCCAGATTGACACAGACCTCGGCATGTTATTTATAAAACATTTAGGAATCTTCCCGCCGGGGACGTATGTGCGCCTGAAAAATAACGAAATAGCCATTGTAACGCAGCGCGGGCTAAAGATAAACTGCCCAATTGTGCGCACTGTTATTCGTGGCAGCGGCACTATAGCCTTTGTGCCGCCGCGCAGAGACACCTCGCAAGCCGAATATACGGTAACTGCCCTTGTGGCGGCAGACAAGGTCGGCATAGAAATCAACCGCTACCAACTGTGGGGATATGGCGCGTTTAAAAGGGCAAAGTCCAAGGGGCAGGACAATAAACCATCCATCGGCATACCCGCAAAAATCCTTGACCTGCGGACGATTTCCACAATGGACGCCACCATCATAGACATAAACGAAAACGGCTGCACATTGAAAATCTCGCCGGATGACGCCGGGTCTGTCAAAATCGGCATGTCCTTGCATCTGACGTTTAAGATATTGAAATATGTTGTGGAAAACGCAGCCGCCTTAGTCAAGAACCTCCATCAAAGGCCATATGCCTTGTTTGCAGAGATGCAGTTTACCGACCTGTCAGATGCAAATAGAAGCAACATACGAGCCTTCATCAAATTACACACCCAATCTACCTGAGACGCAGGGCAAACGCATTAGAAAAATAAAGCTGAAATTACCTATGCAATTACACCA
>JAKOEO010000014.1:13724-46122 GCA_022321325.1 Candidatus Magnetominusculus sp. LBB02
GAATGCCCTGAGGCCCACTACGGAGTTGAGTTTAGGGCGCATGGCGTTAATAACCTGGTCAACGGTGCGCTTGCGTTTTTTGCTGTCAGAGAGGGTAACAAACAATATGCCCGTGTTGGCCCCGGGCAGGCTCATAGGGGCTACGACAGAGATGAGGCTTTCAATCTCTGGTTCTGTCTTTGCCATTTCCGAGATGACCTGCTGGTGCCTTACCATGTCCTTGAAGGATATGCTTTCAGAGGCAAGCGTTACGCCTCTGAAGTAGTTTTGGTCTTCGCCGGGTATGAAACCCTTCTTTATGTAAATAAATAAAAATACGGTGGCCGCCATGACAAGCAAAGTAAACACAAGCATAGTGTAGCGATGTTTCAGTACGGCCTTGAGCATGACGCCGTAGATTTTCAGAGCCGCACTGTCACGGTGAAGGTCGTCAGATGCGTGCGCACTGCCTTTGTGGCGAATGAACCTGCTGCAGAGCATAGGAGTAAGCGTAAGGGAGATAAATCCGGAGACAAGGATTGCAACCCCAATGCTTACGGCAAATTCCCTGAAGAGCCTGCCTATAATGCCCGACATAAACATAATGGGGATAAATACGACCACAAGCGAGATAGTCATTGAAAGCACGGTAAAACTTATCTCCTTAGAGCCGTCAAGGGCTGCCTTCATAGCAGGCTGGCCTTGTTCTATGCGGCGGAATATATTTTCAAGCACCACCACGGCGTCATCCACCACGAAGCCCGCCGAGAGGGTAAGCGCCATCAGTGTAAGGTTATTCAGGCTGTAGTTTAAGGCATACATCACACAAAACGTGCCTATTATTGAAAGCGGCACGGCTATGCCGGGGATGATTGTTGCCGCGGCTGACCGCAGAAAAAAGTAGATTATCATAATTACAAGAAATATGGTAAATACCAGCGTGTATTGAACATCGCTTGCCGATTCCCTGATATAATCGGCCTGATTATAAAAAACCCTCATGTTAAGGGCTGCGGGAAGTTCCGATTTCATTTTGGGAATCAACTTCATAATGCTGTCTGCAACCTCGACGGTGTTGGAGCCGGGCTGGCGTTTTACGACGATTACGATGGAGCGGTCAGACCTTTCCTTTGTCTTAAACCATGCGGCGGTTCTGTTATTTTCAACGTCGTCCTCTGCGGTGCCGATGTCTGAAATCCTGACGGGGGCGCCGTTACGGTAGGCGACAATGAGCGGCAGGTAGCCGGCGGCGTTGAGGAGCTGGCCGTTTGACTGAATGGAGTACTGCTGGAAGCTGCTGTCAATAATGCCGTTTGGCAGGTTTACATTACCGGCGCTTATGGCATTTTTGACCTCATTGAGGCCGACGCCGTAGGAGACGAGCTTAGAGGGATTGACGCGCACACGGACGGCATATTTCTGGGCGCCGTATACAAGCACCTGAGATACGCCGGTGAGCATAGATAACTGTTCTGAGATAAAGGTCTCGGCGTATTCGTCCACCTGTGACATGCGCAGGGTGTCTGAGTATACTGCAATATAGACTACGGGATTATCTGCTGGGTTGACCTTTTTATAAGTTGGCGGGTAGGGAAGCGTAGGCGGCAGAAAGGGAGCGGCTGCCGCGATGTATGAGCCAACGTCCTGGGCGGCGGCGTCAATGCTTCTGTCAAGGGAAAACTGAAGCGTGATATTGGTCTTGCCGGTGGAGCTGGATGAGGTCATCTGTTGCAGACCGGCAATCTGCGTAAACTGCCGCTCAAGCGGAGTGGCAACAGTGGAGGCCATCGTCTCGGCGTTTGCCCCGGGAAAGTTCACAGTAACCTGAATCGTGGGGAAGTCCACCGTAGGCAGGTTGTTAACCGGCAGTTTCTTATAACCGGCGATGCCAAAAAAGAGCAGCGTACACATGACAAGGGTCGTCATCACAGGCCGCTTTATCCAAATTTCAGAAAGACTCATCAATCCACCCTGCTCTGTAGTGTGAAAGCCATATTATAGCGTCTCTCTATGGGATAGTCAAATCAAAACGTGAAAAAGGACTTTAATTTAGCGGCCAGTATATGTTAATATGTAATAAATATTACGACTGTGGAGGCGTTCAGAGATGGAAGCAACGGCAGGGACCAGCCCGGCACTCAAATTTGTAACATTCACATCAACTGGCCCGATATTGCAGTTAGTGGCATTTACGCTTGGCACTGAGGACTATGCGGTGAACATATTGAAGGTGCAGGAGATAAACCGCATGACGGAGATAACGATGGTGCCAAACGCACAGCCATATGTTGAGGGCGTGATAAACCTGCGGGGAAAGGTCATTCAGGTGATGAGCCTGCGAAAGAAGTTTGGGATAGAGGAAAAGCCAAGCGACGAGAGTTCGAGGATAATGATAGTGGACTTGCAGGGGGTGCTGATTGGCCTGATAGTGGATGCGGTCTCAGAGGTGCTGCGCGTACCGTTAGATTTAGTGGAGCCTGCGCCTCCGATGGGGACAATTATCAACTCCGAGTTCATCTACGGCGTAGCGAAGATTAACGACCGTCTGATAATCCTTCTTGACATTGACAAAATGCTGGACAGGGCATCGGCAGGTTCGATGTATTAGGATATGAAATACACACCGCCAAAGAAGATTGCCGAGGCCGCCCGGCAGCTGGATTTCAGCCAGCCCTTAGAGGTTGACGACCCGCGATATGTCAACACAGAAAAAGGCAGAGGGGTTGTCAATTACAATCAGTTATTTAAGAAGATGGGTTTTGACATGTCAAACCCAGACGATGTTACCCTGCCAGAAAATGGTCATACGTTATTTTGCGGGCATATTGGCTGTGGAAAGAGTACGGAGTTAAGGAAACTTGGCGAAAAGCTAAACAGGAGCGGTTTGTTTTATGTAGTATTTGTTGATGTGGCGCTGGAGCTGGATACAAATAATCTCCAGTACCCGGATTTGTTGATGGCGCTTGCAAACAGGCTGCTTGAAAACTTAAAAAAAGATGGCATTGAGATAAATCCGGTTTTTTTATCAAACCTGCAATCGTGGTTTGATCAAAAGATTGCAACGACTGAGACAACGAAGAGCTTTGCCGCGGAGTTAAAGGCCGGTATCAAGGTGGGTGCGGGAATTCCATTCCTGGCGGAGCTGTTCGGCAAACTTACGAATTCTATAAAGATGGGCACGACCTATAAAGAAGAACTGCGGCGGGTGATAAAAAATCATGTTACCGAGTTTGCAGATTCATTTCACCTATTGATAAGCGCGGTGGAAAGTGAGACAAAAAAGAAGGGCTTGGCAGAGAAGATATTATTCATCGTTGACGGGACTGATAAGCTATCGAGCGATGACAGCGATAGATTTTTCATAAAAGACTCCAGTCAGTTAAAGGTTATCAGGGCAAATTTCTTATATGGCGCACCAATTCATCTTATTTATTCCTCTAATCAGGTTCAGCAGAGATTTGAGTATTTCATATTACCCATGATAAAGATTATAGATAGAGATGGGAATAAACTCAGGGACGGCTATGAGGTAATGAGGGGAATAGTTTTACAGAGGGTGGACATATCGCTGTTTGAAAACCCCGGAACGTTCGAAAATCCCGGCACTGTTGATAAGATAATCGAACATTCAGGCGGCTCCCCAAGAGAATTAATGCGTATATTGAAAAATGCCTATTTATTTGCTGAGGATAAGTTCACGGTGGCGGCTGTAGACGAAGGGATAAACCGGCTGGCTACCGAATACAGGAGGATGTTTGCCTTTAAGGACTCATCCTATTTCAGAATCATGGCCGAAGTGGATAATGGCAAAGATGTGGATAAAGGTTCAGAGAAGGTAGAATTTCTCCTTTTTAATCTGGCGCTATTTGAGTACAACGAGTTTTTCTGGAGATCGCACCCCGTTATAAGGCTTTTGGAAGGTTATCAAAGGGCGGTAGAAAGCGTCAGAAAAGAATTAAGCACGTCAAATGGCTGATTCGCGCGAATTAACGCCTGCCCAAAAAGAAGAACTTCGACGTGCCGAAAGGCTGTTACAAGCCGCAAGCGGTTTTCGTCTTGTAATTGCAGAGTTTAACGACCCGCAGTTCAGACGCATAATAATAGACAAAATCAGCGGCTTTGGCGTGAAGTCCGTTGTCCTTGAGGTAAGCCGCGAGGCGTTTCCCAATTTCTATGACTTCGAGCTTAAAATCGCTGAATTAAGTAAGACCTACAATGTTATACATGTCGTTGACCTTGATACATGGCTAAAGATGGACGAGGGCGACAGGATGGTGCTTGGCTTTAACTATCACCGCGAGGGCATAGCCGCCACATGCAAGGCGTCACTTTTTTTGTGGATGACAGAGCTTGGCATATATTCATTTATGACAACCGTCCCCGACATGTGGTCATGGCGGTCTGCCGTATTGACGTTTATGATAGAAAAAGAAAAGACGCCGGCCAGCCTTCTCACCGAACAAGGCTATGATTACCTAAGGGCAATGCCGCTTGACAGAAGACTCGCCCGCATCGAAGAGCTTGAGAAATTCTTAGCCGCCCCGCCCTCTGATTTGGAAAACAGGCTTCTATCGCAGCTCTACAAAGAGCTTGGGAGTTTATACTTACATCTTGGTACAAAAGAAGGTCTGGAAAGAGGAATGGATTATTATGATAAGGCGCTTAATATTGACATTAAGATATATGGGGATGAACATCAGGCCGTAGCTGACGATTATAACAATATAGGTTCAGCATGGGATAGCATGGGGGAGTATAAGAAGGCGCTTGAGTTTTATGACAAGTCGCTTGAAATAAAGTTAAAAGTGTATGGCGAGCATCATCCTACGGTTGCAACGGGCTATAACAATATAGGTTTAGCATGGGATAGCATGGGGGATTCAAAGAAGGCGCTTGAGTTTTTTGATAAGGCGCTTACAATACATTTAAAAGTTTATGGTGAGGACCATCAGGCCGTTGCAACGGGCTATAACAATATAGGTTTAGCATGGGATAGCATGGGGGATTCAAAGAAGGCGCTTGAGTTTTTTGATAAGGCGCTTACAATACATTTAAAAGTTTATGGTGGGCATCATCCTAATGTTGCAACTGGCTATAACAATATAGGTTTAGCATGGGATAGCATGGGGGAATATAAGAAGGCGCTTGAGTTTTATGACAAGGCGCTTAAAATAGATTTAAAAGTATATGGAGAGAATCATCCAAATGTTGCAACGAAGTATAACAATATAGGTTTAGCATGGGATCGCATGGGGGAGTATAAGAAGGCGCTTGAGTTTTATGACAGGGCGCTTAAAATACTCAATAAAGTTTATGGCGATAATCATCCCCACGTTAGAGACCTTCTGCATAAAATTGATTTGACAAAGAAACACAACTCTCAATGACCGGCCTGCTCACTGACATCTACAACGCCGCTGTCGGCACGTGCTCCGCTTATAACTGTGTCTTAAACTATGCCGAATATGTCAGGCGGGTTTATGTTGAGGGGGATTATAGGCGGCTGTTGGTTGTGGGGTTTGGCAAGGGGGCATATGGTATGGCGCTTGCCGCATCTGAATCCCTTGACGATATTATCACGGGCGGCGTTGTCGTTACGAAATATGGACATAGCGATAGCGCTATGGCGGGGAAGATAAGAGTTCTTGAGGCTGCACATCCCGTCCCCGACGAAAACGGCGTCAGGGCTGCCGCTGAAATCGTTGAACTCTTCAGGGGTGTGTCAGTTGATACGCTCATCCTCTGTCTTATATCGGGCGGTGGCTCTGCGCTTTTTGTCAACCCCTCCCATGGCGTCAGCCTCTCTGAAAAACAGGCGGTAACAGAGGCACTGCTTAGGTCGGGCTGCGATATTAATGAACTTAATACTGTGAGAAAGCAGCTCTCCACGGTCAAAGGCGGCGGCCTTGCCGCGTTGGCCTATCCGGCGAAATGCCTGTCGCTTATCATTTCAGATGTGCTTGGGAATCCCCTTGATGTCATCGCCTCAGGCCCAACAACTGTCAACACCACGGGCACGCGTGAGGCCGTTGATGTTTTAAAGAGATATGGCCAATTTGATAAGCTGCCGCCAAATGTCATCGGGGCAATAAATAAATCTTCAGGGCAGCGTCCTGTCAATGTTGAAAATATCATCATAGCCGACCTCAGGCAGGCCCTTGACGCGGCATTAAAGCGTGCCAGCGAACGTGGCCTCGATGCGGAGATTATCAGTGATAATCTCAATGGCGATGTCATAGAAGCGGCAAAATGGCTTGCTGCAAAGATTACAGCGAATAAGAAATTACTAATCAGCGGCGGCGAGACGACCGTTACGGTAACCGGCACGGGCAGAGGCGGCAGAAACATGCAGCTCGCCCTCCTATTTGCCCTTGAAATCGAGGGACGGCAGGGCATTACCATGCTTAGCGCGGGCACTGACGGCACTGACGGCCCCACTGACGCCGCCGGCGCTATTGTGGACGGCGAGACTATAGCACGAGGCAGGGCAGCCGGCCTTGACGCAGGAGACTATCTGGCAAATAACGATTCATACACATATTTCGAGCGCGCGGGCTGCCTCTTTAAACCCGGCCCAACCGGCACAAACGTGATGGATATCCAGTTGATTTTGTGCGAATGATATAGGCATTGTCTGTTTGACTGTAATTCTTTATAACCGTTATAATTCATCATTGATGAGAGTAACTACTACGCATTCAGGAGAACATAAGATGAGAAAATTATTTGCGGTAACGCTGATGTGTCTTATGCTGACGGTGTGTCTGACGGCCTATGCCGAAAAAGGAACTATTACGATGCCAAATGGCGGGAAATATGTGGGGGAATATACCCCCGGGGAAAACGGCTCAGGCGTGGCCAACGGCAGGGGCACTATGACCTTGCCTGACGGCATAAAGTATGTCGGGGAATTCGTAGATGGCCGCCCAAGCGGCAGAGGCACGATGACCTGGCCTGACGGCAAGAAATACGTCGGCGACTATGAAAACGGAGAGCCTAACGGCAAGGGTACCCTTACCAAGCCTGACGGGACAAAATACGTAGGCGACTACGAAAACGGCGAGCCAAACGGCAAAGGGAATTATCTCTGGCCTGACGGCAAAAAATACGCAGGGGAATTTGAAAACGGACAACCTAACGGTCAGGGGACATTGATCATGCCTAACGGTAAGAAGTTCACCGGCGAATTCAAAGACGGCAAATATGTCGGCTCATCGGACGATGAGTAAACCATTCGGAAGGTTATGTCCAAATTGCAGCAATGAGGACATTCAGGATGGCGATATATTTTGTAAACATTGCGGTTGTGCATTAAGCGGCTCTGGATGGAGTAGCGGCAGCCCGCTGCAACGGAGTTTTATGCAGACAGCCCTGATGCCGCTAAAGAAATATGCAGTATTTAAGGGCAGGGCAAGCAGAGGTGAGTACTGGTATTTTGGTCTTTTATGGTTTATAGTTTTTTTCCTACTTAATGCCGTGTGGTCGTTAGGGCAGCATTTAAGCAATGACACTTTAATTATCTTTGGCGTCATTGCTGTCTTGAGCTTTTTCTTCGCAACAGTCATACCTATTATGGCTGTGTGGGTGCGCAGACTACACGATGTTGGGAAAAGCGGATGGTGGGCAATTCTGTTTCAACTGATACCTGTGGTTGGCCCTTTATATGTGTATGTCTTGACGTTTAAAAAAGGAGATACCGGCTATAATAAGTATGGGGCAGACCCGTTAACTTAGCGATAGTAAAGCCTTGGTAATTCCTACTGCCGCACGTATCTCGTTACCCTGTTGCGCCCGCTTTTCTTAGAATTGTAGAGGGCGATATCGGCCTCGTGAATCATCTGCAGGTAGTCCTTTGTATCTGTACGAAACTCCACAACGCCCATGCTTACTGTTGTCTTTATCTGATGCCCACCCGAGGTGATTATCAAGCCCTCAACGGCCTGTCTGATTCGGTCTGCAAGGGCAGCCGCATCCTGTTCGCCGGTCTCAGCGAGTATCATTAAAAACTCCTCGCCGCCGTATCTTCCCAGCAGGTCGATGTTTCTAAGCATTTCCCCAACTGCCCTGGAGACATTCTTCAGCACCTCATCGCCGCCCAGATGTCCATACGTGTCATTAACCTTTTTGAAATAGTCAAGGTCAAACATCACCACCGAAAACACATTGCCATGCCTTTTAGACTTGCTGAATTCCAATTCAAGCTGCTTTTCTATATAGCCCCTGTTGTAAATTGCAGTCAGGGCATCATGGTTGGTCATACGCTGGAGGGCCTTATTTGCGGCTGTCAGCTCATCAACAGCCCTCTGCGCCCCGGCGGCCTCGGTTACATCCTCAATAGTCATGCAAATGAGGGTCGTTTCGCCATTGCTGTCCAGTATCGGGACAAATGTGCAATCCTGAAACATATGCTCAGAGCCGCCTGTAATCTTTCGCTCAGTCTTAAACCTGAACAAATACGGCCTCTGCCTCCATGAGACAAACGAATAGCCTTTTAGTATTATGAGGCTTTGGAATTTCATTAAAAGCCAGTTTTTTGGAAGATAGGGGAAGAGGTCGAATATGTCTTTGCCAAGCGCTTCGTCACGGCTGACGCCGCTCTGTTTAGACATGAAATTATTCCACAGTACCACGCGATGCGACATGTCAAGTGCCACCACGCCTACTGATAAGCTGTCAGCAATTAAATCGCCGTCTATCTTTATCGTGTTGGTCTCCAAAATCATTGAAACATTTCAGCGAGCATCCTCTGAAGCGCCCCCTGCACAGCCTCTATCGAGCGTTCGGACATAAATACTAACAATTCACTCTTAAAATCCTTCTGTTTTAAGGCAAAGGTTATCCTGACCATCAGCGTATGGTCCCACTTCAACTGGCTTCGCTGAAATACGCCATAGACGAATTTCAGCAAGTCGGTCTTCTCAACCAATATAACGGGTGATTTAAACGACATTTCTTTGTTGAACAGACGATTAGATATCCCGTTAAGACATGCCCCGGCTATAAGGTTAGTTAACTCGTACATTATGTCAATTTCTTCAGAGCGGTCAGTGATTTTGTCAATGCCGAAAATCTCCGCAACGGTTTGAATTGTCCGGTCATTAAATATTACAATGCCCTCGCCATCCAGGTGCGGCTCTAAAGAGAATGACTGGCTCAATGCCGTTATCGAATCTGTCGTTGTAAAAATAGAACCATCTAAAACCTTGGAGGCAACCTTCTCTGCCTCAATTATATTTACCTCAAGTATGTTAATCTGGGGAACAGACAGGTCAACAAATGATTTCAACAGCCGGGCAAGTTTATCCCCCGCCTGTCCTAAGGCGAGATTGAATGTCTCTCTTAATAAGTCATTCTCGTCCTCTGTAAACTTAATCTTTAACACGGAAGCCAGTCTCTCTGAGAACCTTGAGCATCTGTTCCCTGATAAAAGGTTTGTGCAAATAGCCGGCTGCCCCCATCTCGCGCACCATCTCATCAACGCCTGGCTGTATATCGGCGCTAAGCACTATGGTCGTTATAACCGTTCCTTTGTTTTTAAGATATTCCAGCACCTCGTAGCCGGTCATCACAGGCATCGTCAGGTCTAATACTAACAGGTCAAAGCTGCCCGCGTCACAGGCGGCACACGCCTCCTTGCCGTTTGCCCCTTCTGTTATCGTAATATCTTCGTAATCCAGGGCTGAAAGCAGTTCTTTCTTAATAAGACGCCTGATAACGCTTGAATCATCTACTAAAAGCAGCGAAAAACCCATTGGCCACCCCCTCTAATGCGATTATTTGCCCATCATCGTGCATTGTATCACAGAACTTAACCATATTGCAATATTGGTAAGACGTTGTCTACCATTCAAAGCTGGAAAAATATTTATTAAGGCACAGGCGCTTGATAGGCGGCTGCTCTACACGGGTATGATATTTCAATCGTTTTATGTTAAAATCCTGCCATGTCAGAAGATAAGGCAGGTGACCCTGCTATAGACCCTGCGATATTAGCGGTTAAGAGATACTCGCTGAAGGGCAGAGCGAGCAAAGTAGCGCTTGAGAAGATTGGAAGGCCGTATGGGCGCGGCGGGCGGTTTGAGGATTTTCTCGCAAGCCTTCCCGGCATACTTGCGGCCTCAGACCTGATGGCTGCGGCTCTGCGAATTGTTCAGGCCAGGGCTGACGGCCATCCCGTCATTTTGGGCATGGGCGCCCATCCCATTAAGGTCGGCCTGTCTCCTGTAATCATTGATCTTATGGAGCGCGGCGTGATAACCGCTGTGGCAACAAATGGGGCGTCAATAGTTCACGACTTCGAGCTTGCCTTTGCCGGTTTCACCTCAGAGGATGTAGCCGCCGAGCTATGCAGAGGGCAGTTTGGCATGGCCGAGGAGACCGGAGTTATGCTAAATCAGGCAATTGTCAGAGGCGTTGAGAAGGGACTTGGGCTTGGCAAGGCGATTGGGTCTTTTATATTGCATGACAAGGGTATGAAATATAAGGAGATTAGCATATTTGCGCGCGCGTGTGAGCTGGAAGTCCCGGTAACTGTGCATGTGGCAGTTGGAACTGACATTATTCATATGCACCCGGAGGCCGATGGCGGGGCAATAGGGCAGGGAAGTTTGAGGGATTTCAGGCTGCTTGCCACGCTCTTGGGCAGACTTGAGGGCGGCGTTTTTATCAATCTCGGCTCTGCCGTCATCATCCCTGAGGTCTTTATGAAGGCCCTCAATCTGGCAAGAAACACGAGCAGTCCCGAAAATAAAATAGAATGTTTTACGGCCATAAACATGGATTTCATCAGTCACTACAGGGCGCAGGCCAATGTGCTGAAAAGACCTGCCGGCAATAGCGGCACGGCAATTAATCTAATCGGCCACCACGAGATAATGTTCCCGCTTTTGGCGGCGGCTATCAAGGAGACAGGACAGGACGGCGATGGAAGTTAAGAGATTATTGGACGACGCAAGTCTCTATTTAATGAACACGTATAAGCGTTTCCCCGTTGTGTTTGTAAAGGGACGCGGAATGAAGCTATGGAGTGCCGACGGTAAGGAATACCTTGATTTTATGGCCGGCATTGCCGTAGATATCTTGGGGCACTGCCATCCACGGCATGTGGTTGCCATACAGAAGCAGGCGCAGAAACTTGTTCATGTATCAAATTTCTATCACACGGAGCCTCCCATAAGGCTTGCCAAGCTGCTCTGTGATTATTCATTTGCCGACCGGGTATTTTTCTCTAATTCCGGGGCGGAGGCAAACGAGGCGGCCATTAAGCTGGCAAGAAAACACTCAAAAGAACGCTTCAGGGCTGAAAAGACCAGCATCATTACCGCCGTGAATTCCTTTCATGGCCGTACGCTGGCAACCTTGACAGCCACAGGGCAGCCGAAACTCCAGAGCGGCTTTGAGCCGCTTGTGCCGGGCTTTTCTTATGTCCCTTTTAATGACTACGAGGCGCTGAAGTCGGCGATTGACGAAGATACATGCGCCGTGATGCTTGAGCCTATTCAGGGCGAGGGCGGCGTGAGAATGGCCTCTGAGGATTATTTCAGACATGTCCGCGACCTTTGTACGAGGCTTGGAATCCTGTTAATACTCGATGAGATTCAAACCGGCACAGGAAGGACGGGCACACTGTTTGCCTACGAACACTACGGCATAGAGCCTGACATACTAACTTTGGCGAAGGGGCTTGGCGGCGGCATTCCCATTGGGGCAACTCTTGTAAGGGAGGATGTGGCAAAGGCCTTTACGCCGGGAAGCCACGGCTCGACATTCGGCGGCAATCCTCTGTCATGCGCCGCAGCCTTTGCAACGCTTGAGACCCTGCTTGAGGACGGTATTATGCTTAGCGAGAGCAGGAGAATGGGGGATTATTTCATGAGTGCCCTTGTGAAATTACAAAAACAATTCCCAAAGGTAATCACAGAAGTCCGGGGGAAGGGTCTTTTAATCGGCATGGAGCTTACCAGAGAATGCGCAATGGTGGTACAGGCCTGTTTTGAACGCGGCGTTTTAATAAACTGCACGGCAGGAAATACGCTCAGATTCATGCCGCCTCTTATTGTTACAGAGGATGATATTGACCGCCTCATCGGAGTTTTAAAGGAAGTCATGGAGAGACTGTCATGAACGGTAAAAGGGATTTCCTTACTATAAAAGATTTTACAGCCTATGAAATAGCAGTGCTGCTTGACAGGTCGGCTGATTTTAAAAACGGCAGGGCGGCAGGGCATAAACCCCTTCAGGGCAAGAGTATTGGGATGTTGTTCTATAAGACCTCAACGCGAACGAGAATATCCTTCGAGGTCGGCATATACCAACTTGGCGGTCAGCCGGTCTATATTACGCAAAACGACAGCCAATTAAGCAGAGGCGAGCCTATCGCCGATACGGCGCGTGTGTTTTCACGCTACTTAAGCGGGATAGTCATTCGCGCGTTTGAGCATAAGGTAGCAGCCGACTTTGCTGCATACGCCTCTGTCCCCGTGATAAACGGCCTTACAGATACTCACCACCCGTGCCAGATTCTGGCTGATTTGATGACGATAAAAGAGAAAAAAGGGCGTCTTAAAGGCATTAAGATTGCCTACATAGGAGACGGCAACAACGTAGCCAACTCATTAATCGAAGGGGCGGCTCAGATGGATATGGAACTGACCCTTGCCTGCCCGGAAGGCTATGAACCGTCGCCATTGATTTTAAGTGGCGCAGGCGGCAGGATAACCGTCCTGCGAGACCCCAAAGACGCCGCGGCAGAGGCAGATGTCCTCTACACAGATGTTTGGGTAAGCATGGGCGAGGAAGGCTCTGCCGCAGAAAAACTATCGAAATTCGCCGCTTATCAAATAAACGAACAGCTCTTGTCATATGCCAAACCAGACTGCACAGTGCTTCACTGCCTGCCCGCACACAGAGAGGAGGAGATAACTAACGAAGTCATCGAAGGCCCCCATAGCGCCGTATTTGACCAGGCCGAAAACCGCCTTCACACGCAGAAGGCCGTCATGGAGATGCTTGTTAAATAATCTAGCTATACTATATGGGAAAAAAGATGTCTGATAAATTGATGATAATCCCGCTTGGCGGGGTCGAAGAAATTGGCGCCAACATGACCTTGTTCGAGACTCAGGACGATATGATTATCGTTGACACCGGCCTGATGTTTCCCGATGACGACCTGCTTGGAGTTGATTTTGTCATTCCCGACTATGGCTATGTCATTGAACGAAAGAAAAAACTCCGTGGGATTATCATAACGCACGGCCATGAAGACCACACAGGAGCGCTGCCTTTTTTACTTCGCGACCTGGGAGGCCCTGTCCCCGTTTACGGCACAATGCTTACGCTTGGCCTGATAAAAGACAAAATAAAGGAACATAACGTCAAGAACATTAATTTTGTCAGGGTAAAGCCCAGAGATAAGGTAGAACTTGGCTGTTTCACAGTGGAATTCATCAGAGTAACCCACAGCATTGCAGACGGCGTGGGGCTTGCCATTGACACGCCGGCAGGCGTTGTAATTCACACGGGGGATTTCAAGTTTGACTCCTCGCCGGTGGATAATGAACTTCTCGATTTCGGCACATTCTCAGAGTATGGACAGCGCGGCGTCCTTGCCATGCTCTCTGACAGCACAAACGCAGAAAAACCGGGCTTTACCCCGTCTGAAAAGATAGTCAAGCGCGCCTTCCACGACATATTCTCTAAGGCCGGAGGCAGGATTATTATCGCAACATTCGCCTCAAACATCCACAGGATTCAGCAGGCCATAGATGTGGCGGCGGACTTCGGCAAGAAGGTAATCCTATGCGGCAGGAGCATTATCTCTAACGCAAAGATTGCCATTGAACTGGGTTATCTGAAGATGAACGGCAGCCAATGGCTGAAAGTAGAGCAGATTAACTCGCTTGCCCCTGAGGAGACGGTCATCATCACAACAGGCAGTCAGGGCGAGCCTATGAGCGTCCTTACAAGGATAGCCATGAATGAGCACAAGCACATCAGGGTTGCAGATAAAGATACGGTAATAATCTCGGCGCGCGCCATTCCGGGAAACGAGCGCGCGGTTGGAAGGATTATAAACCACCTCTTCAGGCGCGGCGCTAATGTCATTTATGATAAAATCTCCGAGGTGCACGTCTCAGGACATGCCTCTCAGGAGGAACTAAAACTAATGATAAACATTGTAAAGCCGCGGTATTTCATCCCTGTACACGGCGAATACAGACACCTCGTATACCACTCTAAACTGGCCGAGGGGCTTGGAATACCCCGCGAAAACATCTTCATTCTGGAAGACGGCTGTGTCCTTGAACTCTCACAAGACGGCGCCTCCCGCACAAACAGCGTCCCTGCTGGACGTATCTCCATAGAGGGCAAGGGCTTTGGCGACATCGGCGACATGGTGCTCAAAGACAGAAGGCGCCTGGCACAGGACGGCTTCATTATGATTGTCCTGACTGTAAATAAAGAAACGGGCAAGGTAGAGGAAGGCCCTGAGTTTATCACAAAGGGTTTTATCTTTGAGCATAACAGCGGCGACATGGTAAAGGAGGCGGCCAATATTATCTACTCAATTGCCGCTAATCCTGACGAGGGCGCGCACGGGGATATGAACATACTGCACACAAAGATTCTTAGCGCGATGAAGAAATACATTAGAAATAAGACCGACAAACGCCCGATGATAATGCCGGTAATAGTGCCTGTATCACAGGCGGCGGCGATGGGAGATAAGATGTGACGGAGATATTTCGTTCAATCATTATGGGAATAGTGCAGGGGGTTACGGAGTTTCTGCCTGTAAGCAGCACAGCCCATTTGATTTTGGTGCCGTGGTTTTTGGGCTGGGAAGGGGTGATTAACACGATGTCGTTTGACATCGCCCTGCATGTGGGTACGCTGTTTGCGCTTTTGGCGGTTTTTTATAAAGACTGGATAGAAATGCTGCTTAAAAAGCGGCATCTGCTCATGCTGCTTGTCATAGCCACGATACCGGGGGCGGTTGCCGGTAAGCTGTGCGATAAATTTGTGGATGAGCATCTCAGAAGCCCGTGGGTAATTGCGGGGTCGCTGGCGGTGGTTGCCATAGTGATGTATTTTGCTGATAAGCGCGGCATTAAGGTAACCAGAGTTGACGACATAACGGCCTCTGACGCGGTGATAATAGGCATCTCTCAGGCAATTGCCCTTATCCCCGGTGTCTCCAGAAGCGGGATAACCATATCAAGCGGGCTTTTTCTGGGAATGAAGAGGGATGAGGCGGCGCGCTTTTCATTTCTCATGTCAACGCCTATTGTGGCCGGGGCTGCGGCGCTGCACGGCATACACCTGCTTCATGGAAAGGGAGAGGCGATAGACCCCGCGATTTTTATTTCCGGTGTGGCGGCCTCTTTTGTTGCCGGGTTGATTGTGATCAGGTGGTTTCTGAGATTTCTGAAAACGTTTACATTAACTTTTTTTGTTTATTATAGAATTGCGCTGTCTGTTATAATAATAGCCTGGATATGGCTGAGACCGTAACAAATCAGAAGAACGAGATAAGGGGCGTTATTGCCGCCCTTTTTGCAGTGTTTTGCGCCGTAAGCCTGTTTTCATATGATAAGTGGGACCCTTCTCCGTTTACGTACACAACTTTGCAGGCGCGAAACTATGCCGGCGTTGTGGGGGCGTATTTTTCTGACACCGCGTTTTCATTTATTGGAACGTCGGCTTTTTTAATTCCTCTTACGGCGTTCATCTACGGCATACGGCGGCTGCTCGGGTCTAAGAAAAACGCTGATAATGTCTTTGGAATGATGATGCTTGTTATTGCTGTTTCAATGGTGCTGTCGCTTTGTTCTTTTATCTTCGATACGAATGCGATAACCGGCGGGGTTGTCGGCTCGGCCATTGTCCACATGCTCAATTCCCTGTTTTCCCTTGTAGGGGCATTTCTTATCAGCCTTGCCGCACTGGTTACGTCTGTCATGCTGATGCTGCCGCTTAAGTCATCATCGCTGTTAATGCGAAGGGCTGAAGAGGATGCCGCCATTGAACCTGCAAGTGAAGCGGTTGCCGAAACGGCGGCGGCCAAAGTATCGACGGCGCCCAAAGTATCAGCGGAGCCTGATACCACAGAGCTTAAAATAATCACCCATCACCAAGTACAGGAAGACGTACGCGAAGAGACGCCGCCGACAAGGCCAGACATTCGGCAAGGCCTTTCTGAGTCAAATCTCTACACGCTTCCCGGCTTTGAGCTGCTTAGTGCCGCACAGGGAGAGAACAGGGAGACCTCAAAGGAGGAGCTGCAGCGGGCGGCCACCATATTGCGCGAAAAACTCTCTGACTTCGGCGTGGAGGGTAAGATTTCTCAGGCACATCCAGGGCCGGTAATCACCATGTATGAGTTTGAGCCTGCCCCTGGCGTAAAGATAAGCAAGGTAGTGGCGCTCTCAGACGACCTTGGCCGCGCAATGGGAGGCATAAAGGTCAGGGTATCCCTAATCCCCGGCAAGACCCCTATAGGCATAGAAGTCCCCAACGAACACAGAAACATTGTCAGCCTCAAGGAGATAATCGCCTCTGATAAGTTTACAAAGAAATCCTCGCTGCTTACGCTGTCTCTGGGCAAGGACATCTACGGCAATCCCATTGTGGAAGACCTTGCGCGTATGCCTCACCTTCTGGTTGCCGGAACGACCGGCTCCGGCAAGAGCGTTGCGGTAAACTCTATGGTAATGAGCATTTTATATAAGGCCAAGCCCTCGCAGGTCAGAATGCTGATGATAGATCCAAAGCTGCTTGAGCTGTCCATATACGAGGGCATTCCCCATCTTGTCTCAAACGTTATAACCAACCCAAAGGAGGCCTCTGACGCGCTGAAAAAGATGCTGATAGAGATGGAAAGGCGCTACAGGTTGATAGCCGAACAAGGCTCAAGGAACATTGATATGTTTAACGCCTCAGTGGCCGAGGAAGACAGGCTGCCCTATATCGTAATAATTATTGACGAGCTTGCCGATTTGATGTTCACAGCGGCAAAGAACGTAGAAGACTCTATAGTGCGCCTTGCGCAGATGGCGCGTGCGGCGGGAATGCACCTGATTGTGGCCACGCAGCGCCCCTCGGTTGATGTCATAACGGGGATAATCAAGGCGAATTTCCCCTCACGAATTGCCTTTATGGTGTCGTCCAAGGTGGATTCAAGGACAATACTCGACACACACGGGGCGGAGAAACTGCTTGGGCGCGGCGACATGCTGGTACTAAGCCCGGGGGCAAAAATCCAGAGGGTTCATGGGGCATTTGTCACCGAGGAAGAGATTAAGGCGGTGGTTGATTTTGCCAAGTCGCAGGCCAGCCCTGACCATACGTTTTTTGATTCTCTGTTTGTTCAAGATACCGAGGACGCAGAGGGCGGCTCATCACAAGACAAGGACGAGATCTACGATGAGGTCATAAAATATGCCCGCGGCATTGGCGAGGTCTCCATATCGTCAATACAACGGCGGTTTAAGATAGGCTACAACCGGGCGGCAAGGATTGTGGACATAATGGACGGCGACGGCCTCATTGGCCCTTCAAAGGGGGCAGGCAAACCCCGCAACTTCCTCGATGGCTAAAGAGCAAAACAGGGGGATGTCCAGGGGCTACCTGCAGTCCCATTATTACTGGGTGCTGCCAATAGCGGTCTGGGCGCTTGTGTCTTTGGCGTCGCTGAGGTGGCATCTGTATCTGCTGCAGGAAGAGGCGTATAATATGGCGCTTGAGTCGGGGCGTTCAATGTTTAACATGATTATGACTACGCGCATGTGGAATGCCTCCCACGGCGGAGTCTATGTCCCCGTTACTAACTCCTCGCCGCCCAACCCATATCTCGAAACGCCGGACAGGGACATAACCACGACAGACGGCAGGAAACTGACCATGATTAATCCGGCGTATATGACACGCCAGCTTTCCGAGATTGCTAAAAACGTACACAGCGGGGCGTTTCATATTACGAGCCTCAGGCCTATAAGGCCGGACAACGCGCCCACGCCGTGGGAGGCCCTTGCCCTGAGGAAGTTTGAGGATAAAGGTTCAAAAGAGGAGGTGCTGCCGCCGGGGGCTGACGGCATACTTGTCTATATGGCCCCTTTGAAGGTGGAAAAACCCTGTCTCAAGTGCCACGAAAAACAGGGATACAAGGAGGGAGACATAAGAGGCGGCATATCTGTGACCGTCCCCGTGTCGTCAATTTCCAGATACACAGGCATACAGCGCAGGAATTTCGTTGTTCTGCACATATTTATATTCCTGTCCATGTCCGCGATGATGTTGTTTTTTATAAGCCGCATAAGACGGCAGTGGCTTGCCATCAGACACGCCAAAGACACGCAGGAGGCTGTCGTAGAGGAGCGCACGGCAGAGTTAAGGGAAACAAACGCACGCCTGACACAGGAGATTCATGAACGCAAAGCGGCAGAGCGCATACTCAGCGAATCGGAGACAAAACTCCGCTGCCTGATTCAATCTGTCATGGACGGCATCATCTCTACAGACGAGGGGGGCATAATCATTGCGTTTAACAGGGGGGCGGAGTCCCTGTTTGGATATACTGCCGATGAGGCAATAAACAAGCCGGTGTCAATGTTGATACCAGAGCGCTTTACGGCGGCATATCTTCGGGCGTTTAAGGCGTTTCAGTTACTGGGGGATTCCTACATGGACGGCAAGCGCGTGGAGTTTGAGGGACTCAGAAAGGATGGCACGGAGTTTCCCTTTGACCTCTCACTGGCTTCATGGAAGACAAAGGCCGGGACGTTTTATACCGGCATTGCCCGCGACATCACTTCCCGCAAGAAGATGGAAGACCAGATTAATGCCTCTTTAAGGGAGAAGGTTGTCCTTATCAGGGAGATTCACCACAGGGTAAAAAACAATATGCAGATAATTATAAGCCTGCTCAATATCCAGTCGGGGCTTATTAAAGACCCTGTGGACGCGGAGATATTTAATGAGACTAAGAATCGCATCATGGCCATGTCGCTTGTCCACGAGCGCCTTCATCAGTCTGAAACCCTTGCAGAGATAGACTTTGGCGACTATGTTAGAAAACTCGCAAGCGGGCTATTCCGCTCCTACGGCGTCAACGCCTCTAAGATAGCGCTTAAGATAGATATTGCCGACATCACCGTAGGCGTGGATATGGCTATTTCGTGCGGCCTTGTGTTAAACGAGCTGATTTCTAACTCTCTGAAGTATGCCTTTAAAGGCGGAGCAAGCGGCGAGATTGGCATAATGGCTGCCCGCAATGACGACAATTATGAGATTGAGATATGGGATGACGGGGCGGGGCTGCCGACATCTGTCGGTCTCAGAGACAATGAGACGCTTGGCCTTCAGCTTGTCGTATCCATAGTGGAAAACCAGCTTCGCGGCGCCATCTCCTTAGACAGGGAAAAGGGCGCGAGGTTTAAGATATCATTCACCGAGGTTAAACAAAAGCATAGCCCGATGGCTAGCTCATCAGGCTATGCCAATGAGCCGGGCTCAGGCGCACAGGGCTGATGTCCTGCCGTGATATTTATAAAACGCGTCAATGCCGTCCTTGCCCATATAGCGCGACAGGACGGCAGGTTCTGTAAGCGTCAGGTCAACAAGGATAAGCCCGTCAAGGCAGTCTCCAAAGCTGTGGTCAATGTTAAAGCCGATTACTTTACCGCCAAGACGCAGGTACTGTTTAAGCAAAATAGGCACGGCCTTGGGCGGCGAGAGTTGCTCGTTTTGAGACGCTATGCCTTCAGAGGCCGCGATGGCGGCAATCAACTCCGATACATCGTCTATATCTCTTACAAATGACATGGCAGCCTCAGGCTCCCATCCCGCAATTCGCTCAGCCCTCATTGGAGTCTTTGGCCTTACGTGCCTGGCAAGAGATGGAATGTAGCTTGTCATTTTCAGAAAAGACACGATTAGTCGGCTGCATGTGGCGCTATAGTCTTTGTTAATGCTTACAGGGCCGAATAGGTATCTATACTGTGGGTTTGCCGCTACTATCTGGCCGATTCCCTTCCAAAGGAGCAGAAGCGGCACGTAACTCTTTTGATACTCCGGCCTGACAAAAGACCTGCCCATCTCAAGGGCGGGGCTGATTTTGTCGAGGAAGCGCTGCCCGTATCTAAACAGCGTAGTCGTATATAGCCCCTTAGTTCCGTGTTCGTTAAGAATCTCATCTGTCTTGCCAAGCCTGTAAGCGCCTGCAATTTCGTTTTTTTCAGAGTTCCAGATAAACAGATGCAGGTAATGGCTGTCGAAGCGGTCAATGTCCGCCGCCTTGCCTGTGCCCTCGTTTGCGGCCCGGAAGGTTATCTCACGAAGGCGGCCTATCTCACGCATAACAGAGGGGATTTGCCGTGCATATGCGCAGATGGCCGTGAACTCGCCCTGTCTGGCCAGAATAAGGCTCTCTGGCAGAGCGGTTATTTCTCGGCGCATAGTTTCGGGATTTTCGGGCTGGACGATGGCCAGAGGGGGTGTGGCGTTTTTGCGTAACAACTGGGCAAGATTACCCGGCAGTCTGAACTGCAACTGTTTCTTTGCCTTTAGCTCAGGGCTATTTGCAAGCAGGTATGTACGCAGCCGCAGGTATTCTATCATTGCCTCGTCTGTCTCTATCTTTGAAAGTCTATGAAATGGGATTACGGTTGAGGTCTTGACGCGAATCGTCTTATTTCTTTTATTGAACAACTCACCGGGCAGCATTGCCGTACGCAGAAGCGGGCATGGCGGGGCTGCCGGTCTTTCTGATAATTCTCGCTATCGAGGCGTCCCATTTTGGGTCGGTGACTACGCGTTTTTGCATATCAAAGTGCGAGACCTCGCCGGCTGGAAACACTACCAACATGCCGCCCTGTTTTACCCACGAAATTGTATCCCTCAGCGATTTGACATTCATCCGGTAAGACGCCTTCTTTTTGAAAGGGTCAACAAAAAAGAACATATCGGCGATATCGGGGATATAGCTAAGCAGATAGTTGGCCATAATTTTTACGTCGGGACGAACGGCACGCAGGACAGAGGCAATTATCAGCCCTTCGATGCCGCCAAATGGATGGTTTGCCACAACGACGGCAGGCCCGGTGGCGGGAATGTGCCTGATATCGTTCTCTGATATATCATACTTTACATCGAGGGCCTGCAGTGTTTTAGAGATAAAACAGCCGCCCGAAGGTAGCTGCCCGTACAACTTATTAAGCCTGTCAAAGGACATGAGCCGCTCTAAAGCGGCCTTTACTATTGGATTGAAACGGTGCTCAGACGGAAGCTCAAGCCTGAAAATATTAGTCTTGCATGAATTGTCTGCCATGAATGTCCCTCCGTGATATTAAGCCTGCGGCGGTGAGCCGGTAATTGTAGTATCATCAATAAATCCATGCGCGTATTATAAAGACGAATTATTACAGTATCATTGCGGTCGTGTTATGATTTCGTTAAATTATAAAGAAATCTCTGATTCCATGAATAAGCTATGTGAGCAATACATCCCGGCATTAGGTCTTATAATAGGAAAGCGGCTCAGGCGCTATTCTTTGCTGCATGTTTTGATTTAAATCTGTTACGCATGAATATAGCAGTTAAACAGGCTGCCATCAATAGCAATACAAAAAATAGATTTTTAGCAATCTCCTTCCCAACATCCGAGGTGTCTACCAGTAAGTGTATATTCCAGACAGAATGGGCGTCCTGCGTACCAATCATCAAATATTCTTTTTCACTTGTGTCTGTAGTGTCTGTCTGCCCCTGACTGCTAAGGCGCATTGTAACAAGTTTAATATTATTCTTTTCCGATTGCTTTATAACCTGCAGCGGCAATAAATGTTCGTCGGCATATGACTTATTTAGCGAAATCTTCTGTAAAGTCTTTTCCGGTAAGGCGTCAATTGTGCGATAGAGATACCGTTGGTCGTTAGAGTAAAAAATAACCCCGTTGTCGTCTGCAATTAACACCGTATCTAGTTTGTTCATGTCCTGAGGCGTGAACACATTCAGGTCATATTTGATGACGGCAACGCCAATTATCTGCCGGCTATCAATCCCGGCCATTACTGGGCTAGCCCTGTAATACCCAAGTTTCTTCGTTATAGCGCCAATAGCTATGTCATCGTTGGCAAATCCCTTAATTGCCGTTTTGAAATAATCTCTGAATTGAAAATTCTTGCCGACAAAACTGTCAGCGCTTCTGTAGTTGCTTGAAGCGACTGTCACGCCATCCTTGTTCATGATATAAGTTGCCGATGCCCCAATCTGGTCATTGAATAATTGCAAGACGCCATTGAGCCTGTTGCCCGCATCGGGATGTTTTAAGTATTCTATGACATCGGTACGTTCCGATATTATTTTAGAGAAGACAATATAGGTATTCAGCTTGTCAAGTAAATAATCGTTATATGTGTTTAAGCGTAAAGCCGCCTCGATATGAATCTTCTTTATCGTCTTTTCCCTAGTCCAAATGACCGTAAATACCAATAATATGATGGCAGGTGTCAATAGCAGGGCTGCCAATATCAAAGTCTTGATATTCAGATAACGTATTGCCAGATTATCTGGTCTATCAGGTTTAGTCGTATCGTTTTTCTCAGTTGTCATCATAAACCAGTCCTATTCAAACCGAAACGCGAATATTCTTGAGCGTATCAACAGGAATCTTAATCTTACAATCTTACCAGCGAGGGCTGAGATGTCATCAGTCCCCTTCCACGTTACCGGCGCCCACATGGAGTTGCCCATGACTGGGCCGCAGTCTTCGATTGCGAATCCATCAAACGGCTTTATCTCAAACTTTGGTTTCAGCTCTATTATCTCAACCCTTATCTCGCCGCCTGAGTATGAAAACGAATTAAGAAGCAGGCGGCTTCCTTCAAATATGCACGGGTATGTGTAGAACTCCCCCTTTAGCGTGGACTCAACCGCCATAAAGCCGTCCTCTCTGACAACAGCCGCGTGTATTGCCGGTCGTTCGCTGATGTATTCATTGTGCGCCCTGCGAGAAAAAAACACGGGAAACGCCCATTTGCCATCTCCATACGGCACTATGCCCGCCCCTGCGTATGTCGTCACCTTCCTGTAGGATGAGTTTTCAGCCAGTATTGGCGCGGGCTTTGGCATTGACCAGTGGCGGGCGTCCCGGCTTACGGCAAGGTGCAGAGTTACGGTATCTGTGTTTCTGTGGTAAAGTGCGGGCAGCATAATATGCGCGGCCTCTGCCTCCGGCCAGCGGTTGTAGGCGTTTGTGTATATATCGAGCGACGGCTCCCATGAAGGCTCCGGCATCAGTACGGGCGCTGGCATGGGGAATTTATTAAACGTCTCTGACTCAGACCTGCCCACTATGCGCCGTCCCCCAAAACCAGCCGCCGTCTGCGGCGTCCACTGGCGCACGTACATCACATATTTTTTTATCGTCTCGTCATAGAGGGCAACCGTCTGCGTGTCGCTTGAGAATTTCCCTATAGCCTGTGACAGAGCACTCCAGTGAATGCCGTCCGGCGATACCGCCCCATAGAGCCAGTTAAGAAGGCTGGAGTCCTTTTTGGCAGGCCCGAGGTAAGCCATCTTGTAGCGCGACTCCGCCGGGGCGCTGGGGTCGTAAAATACCGTAGCGCCATGGGCGCCCATATCGCCGCCCTGTTTCTTTGTGCCCGCTCCATAGACTATGTTATTGCGGCGTGAGCCTCTATAAGTTATCAGGCCGAGGTCGGGGCGATGCCATTGTTTAAAATCGCGCGACTCCGCATAACAAATCTTGTCATTTTCCTGTCCGTCCTTGTCAAAATCATACGTACAGTACCAGAGGCGGTAAAGTCCATCCTCATATCGCAGCGTACTATATGCCCCAATATATCCAAGCGGGTCGTTTTCTATAATGGGACGGCTGAGAATCTCCGGCTGCCCTACGGTAAGCGTAACCCCATAGGGGCTGAACCACGGGCGGCTGCCATAGGTGTCCTGATAATATTTCCAAAACGGCATCCCATAGCCAGCCTCGACAAACTGCCAGTCCACAAAGACATGCTTGCGGCCTTTGAGAAATCTTATCGGTATAGAGCTCACTTCAGAGGGACTCATTGCCGCCCTGAAAATATACCTGTTGATATATGCCTTCCATATGATATACTATATAACAATGGACGATATAATATAAAGCAATGCCCTAAGGAGTATCGGAAATATGAGCCAGAAAGACTACGAATCAAATTTGGAGACCGCCATATCTTACCTTAAAGTGCAAAACGGCGCTGACGCCCGTCTGTCAATCAGAAAGGCCCTGTCACAAGTGCCTGAGCAAGACAAGACTGAGGACAATAAGTCCTACCTGAAGATTCTTTCAATGTGCGCCCGCTTTTCCCTTGAGGAGGGCGATATCTCGCGCTGTGGCTACTACATCAGGCTGGGGCTTAAACTAAAGAGATTCCATGTGGATTTGCTCTTCCTCGATATCCTCCTGTCAAAGGTAACGCACCGCTACGGCGATATGCTTACAACAATACTAAGCTACCTGATAGCGATAGACCTTCCCGACAGAGAGATATATGAATATGATTTTCTCAATTCAGAGGCGCTCAAAGAGGTCTACGATGTGTATCTGCCTCTTGCCTACTCAAATACGCAAAACCACTCCCCCGTTATGGAGATAATCCGCGACACCGCTGAAAGATTAAGAAAGATAGCCACCGGCGTATATATTGACAAGGCATACGATATCATGCGCGCCATAGACCTGAAATCCAACTGATGGCCGCCCCTGCCAAGGTATTAATCCCCATAGGGGAAAACGAGCTGAAAGGGACAAACGGCAGGCTTCTCTTTATTGCCCGCTCCATGAACCTCAAGGGAATTGCGGTTGATGTGCTTACGTACAGCCGCTCAGTGTATGAATTCTCTGTCGAGCTGTTTAAGGAGATTCCGGCGGTCAAGACTAAAATAATCCAGCCTAACCCTATACATCTTGACCACATAGCCTCGCTGGTCAATACGTTTATCAAGCTTACGTATGATATGTACATCCCTAATACGGACATGAAGCTCTACAAGGTGACGGCCTTTGACGACTTCAGAGGCCATGTGGCCACGTTCACCTATCCCGGCATGGATATCTCATCCTATGACGCCGTGATGCTGCCTATTCCTTCAACTGAGATACCGCCGCTTGCCGACTGCGACATATTCTATTCCACCATGTGTTTTTACGCTAAGGAACAGGGCGTGCCGATTGTCGGCATTCAGATATTTCCAGCCATTCAGACGCCGCCGCTGTTCCTGTGGACGGTTGATTACATCATAATAAAACACGAATGGGAGAAGGAGTATCTGAAGGAATATGGCTTTGACCTGTCTAAGACCTTCCTGTTGGACTACGAGAACGAGGCGTATTACATTGATACGATAGAAGACAGATATATGGACTCGCTGCTTAATCCAAACATCCATCTGCCTAAGGAGGAGCTTGTAATCCTGTTGATAAACCATCCGCGGCTGCGCTTTTGCGTCAAAGAGGCCCTTGAGACTATCAATGAACTCAATATGCCAAAGACGGTGTTTTTTATGAAGAGAAAGTTTGTCATCAGAGAACTTTCAGAAGACGATGTAATCAATGATTTCTTTATGAACGATATAAAGAAGATAAAGGGCAGGTCATATATCATGGAGCCGGACTCAAAGGGCGACCTTATCATGCTCTGCGACGTAATCATATCGCCGGCCTATCTGACCACGCTGGGGTTTGCCTCAGAGTACGGCAAACTCTCAATCGTGTATAACCCAATTTACGAAAAAAAGGATTTCCAGCGCGACGTAACCTTTGTCAATAACAAGGCAATGCTAAGGGAGAGCCTCGATAACTGCTACAAAAAGAAACAGGCAAAGCTGTCTTTCCCCGATATTGTCAAAAACATTGCTCAGCAAATGAGGAAAAAGGCCGCGGTTAAAAACTGATAGTCCTGCCGTCAGCTTACTTAACGCACGGCTCAAGTATGGTGAATTTCTTGCTGTCGGCGTCCATTCCCACCCGCGCCCCTAATGGAAGCACGGTGTTTGGCGTGTTATGTCCAAAGTCATTGGCCTTTAGTATCGGGAAGCCGTACATATCAGTAAATTCACAGAGAATATCCTCCATCTGCGGCTCATCTGGAAACTCCACCTGCATACTATAGACAAATCCCACTACAACGCCCTTTATCTGATTGAACACGCCATGAGACTTTAATTCGCTAAAATACGCCGCGCACTGGTCCTCGGTTATGCGAAGCGCCTCAAGTATCAGAATAGCGTCCTGAAAGTCTGGGCAGAAGTCCGTCTTTATGATTTTAAGCAGGCAGCGCAGATTTCCTCCGATGAGCCGCCCCTCGGCCTTGCCGCCCCTCACTGTCTTACGCGGGCGCGCCTTGCGAACCTCGCCGATTTTACCGCCAACCAGCCTGTCAAGAAACTCCTGCCTGCCGTAGTTCTCTGGCGAGGGAACCTCTTTCATAGGATATTTGCCGAAGCAGTAGCGCACGTCGCTGCCATGAAACACCGCCATAGAGGTCTTTTTGGCAATGGCATTGAGTGTTACGGTTGCGTCGCTCAGGCCAACGAATATCTTAGGGTTTGCGGCAATGTCATCCCACCTGATGTATGGAAGCAGGAGCTCGGCGCTGTTGCCCCCTTGCGTTGAGACAATAGCGCTTATCTTCTTATTGACAAAGAAATCATTAATATCTGCCGCGCGCGCCCACGGCTCAGAGGAGCGGACATTTTTCCCAAGCTCCACATTAAATCCCATGTTATTGAGGAAATGTATCCCTTTTTCAAGCTCATCCAGATGGAGCTTTCCTGTGACAGGGTCAGAGGGCGAGACAAGCCCTATTGTATCGCCATGCCGCAGCCTTTGAGGAAGCACTAATTTCGTCATGGCTTCACATACGCAAAGCCATCGCTTTGGCTCCTTACTATTTCGGTTATACCGGCACGGATTACCTTGATAAACGGCGGCAGCGCCTGTTCTGTAACGCAGACATCAGCACCGGCGCACATCTTTTTCAACGAATTGCGGCATGCCATAAACACAGCCCCCTCCTCTGAGAGCGCCCGCATAGTCTCAAGCCTTGACGCCTCGCTAAAGGCCGCCACAGACGGGCCATTGGCAACTACTCTAATCTCTGCGCCATCCCGCCCGACATCCTTTATCAGATTTGTGATGTTGCCAAGCGCCGTCTCCCACTTTTCCATTTCATTAACATGAAACAACACCCTCAACTGCTTACTCATAAGTTAAACTCTCCATCTCACCTATTTCTCTTTTTTACATACACCCGAATGGGCGTACCGCTAAACGGATAACCCTGTCTTATCAGCTTTTCGATATATCTCATGTGATTTGCCCCTATGGCTTCCGGGTAATTCAAAAAGACCGCAAACTGCGGCGGCTCAACCTCTACCTGAGAGATATAAAACACCTTGGTCTGCTTGCCCTTATATGTGGGAAGCTGCTTATTAAGCGTCTCGGCAAATCTGTTTAGCACGCCTGTTGTAATGCGCTTTTTCCTTTCTTTCACTATATCGCTAACCATTGGGAAAATCTTCGTAATCCTCTTTTTCATCTGCCCCGATATGGTGAGCATTGGGGCATAGTAGGCAAAGGCAAAGTGGCGCTCTACCGACTCGGTAAACTGGCGGTATCTCTCATCGGGGGCCTCAACCGCGTCCCATTTGTTAATCGCCAGGATTAGGCCCTTACCCGCACGGTCAATTAAATTCACTATCTTCTTGTCCTGTTCGACTATTCCCTCTGTGGCGTCTATCAAAAACACCACGACATCCGCCCTCTCAATGCTCCTTATGGCGCGCACGACAGAGTAGCGCTCGATGTCCTCGACGACATTGGGCTTTTTCCTTATCCCTGCCGTATCTATAAGCAGATATCTCTTGCCGTAGTATGTGCAGATACTGTCAACCGAGTCCCTTGTTGTGCCGGACATTGGGCTTACAAGCATCTTTTCCTTTCCCAAGAGTGTGTTGACCAGCGTGGATTTCCCCACATTTGGTCGTCCTACGATGGCTATTTTGGGCAGGTCATCGTCGGGCACATCGCCCGCAGCGCCGTGTTTAAAGCGGCTTACCAGCTCGTCCATCAATTCGTCAAATCCAAGACCGCCCTCTGCTGAGACACCTATCACCGCGCCGCCTAAGCTATAGAAGTCGGCAAGCCGCTGCTCAGCTCTCTGCGTATCTACCTTATTAACCGCCCAGATGACCTCCTTGTTATATCTTCTGACAAGCTCTGCAAGTTCAATGTCGGCGGGCGTCAGGCCGTCTTTTGAGTCAAATAGTTGAATGACCACATCGGCCTCGTCAATACCCATCAGGGCGTGTCTTTTCACATCGGCAAGGAGCATATCGTCTGAGCTTGTGTAAAACCCCCCGGTGTCCATGACGACAAAGCTGCGGCCTTCCCAGACGGCCTCGCCGTAAATCCTGTCTCTGGTAACGCCCGGTTCGTCCTTGACAATGGCCTTTCTTGTGCCGGTAATCCGGTTAAAAAGGGTTGACTTGCCTACGTTTTGGCGGCCTACTATTACGACTATTGGTCTGGGCACGCTGCTGCCTTATCAATCTCAAATATGAAGTCTATCTCGATGGGGCTGTTAAGCGGCAGGACGCTTACGCCAACGGCGCTGCGACAGTGCTGGCCACACTCTCCCATGAGTTCAAATAGCAGTTCAGACGCCCCGTTAAGGGCCTGCGGCTGGTCTGTAAATCCCTCCGCACTGGCCACATAGCCCGTGAGTTTTACGCAGCGCCTGACGCGGCTGAAATCCCCGACGGCCTGTTTAACCACGGCAAGGGCGTTGAGGACGACCTGTGCTGCGGCCTCTCTGACCTGTTCAAGCGCAACGTCAAGCCCTACCCTGCCTGTGCTGATGAGCTTGCCCTCTCTAAGCGGCAGCATCCCGCTAAGAAACAACAAATTCCCGCTAATGACCGCCGGCACATATGCGCCAAGCGGGGCTGGGGCATTGGGCATAGCCAATCCCTTTTCCTTTAAGCGTTGTTCGATATCGGCCATAGAGGCAGCTATTAACTTCTCAGCTCATCAGGCGTTGCAATCCTGCCAAGCACCGCCGTTGCTGCGGCCACTGCCGGGTTTGCCAGATATACCTCTGAGCCGGTGTGTCCCATTCTGCCGACGAAGTTCCTGTTAGTAGTGGCCAGTGCGCGTTCGCCCTCGGCCAGTATGCCCATGTAGCCGCCGAGGCACGGGCCGCATGTTGGGGTAGAGACGACGGCCTCCGCGTTTATGAATATCTCAAGCAGGCCCTCGTTCATAGCGTCTTTATAAATCTGCTGAGTGGCCGGGATGACTATCATTCTGACGTTAGAGTTTACCTTGTGTCCTTTGATGACCGCGGCGGCCTCTCTGAGGTCTTCGAGGCGGCCATTGGTGCAGGAGCCTACTACCACCTGATCAATTGATACTGATGACATTGCGCTTGCCGGTTTGGTATTTGACGGCAGGTGCGGGCAGGCTACGGTTGGTTCTATCTTTGAACAGTCATACTCGCGCACATCGGCGTAGCGGCTGTCCTTGTCTGATGAGTAACAGACATATGGCCGCTTGGCCCTGCCTTTGACATATTCCATAGTAATGTCGTCGGGGGCAATTATACCGCTCTTGCCGCCGGCCTCTATTGCCATATTGCACATAGTGAGGCGTCCTGACATGGGCATGGCTGTGATAGCCTCGCCGGTGAATTCCATTGCCCTGTAGAGGGCGCCGTCAACCCCGATGTCTCCGATGGTGTGGAGGATGAGGTCTTTGCCGCTTACCCATTTATTTAACTTGCCATAGTAGACGAATTTCATTGACTCAGGGACTTTAAACCAGCAGCGTCCTGTGGCCATAGCCGCGGCCGCGTCGGTTGAGCCTACGCCGGTTGAGAATGCCCCGAGGGCGCCGTATGTGCAGGTGTGGCTGTCGGCGCCGATGATGCAGTCGCCGGGGCCGACGAGGCCCTGTTCGGGCAATAGGGCATGTTCAACGCCCATGCGGCCAACCTCGAAATATAGGGACAGCTCATGTTCGCGAGCGAATTCCTTGAGTGCCTTACATTGTTCGGCGGCCTTGATGTCTTTTTGAGGGACAAAGTGGTCGGGGATGAGGGCGATTTTATTTTTATCGAAGACGCCCTTAGCGCCAATCTTTTTAAATTCCTTAATAGCGATAGGAGCGGTGATGTCGTTAGCTAGGACGAGGTCAACCGCCGCGTCAATCAACTCGCCGGGTTCTACGGCCTTTTTACCTGCCGCCACCGCCAAAATCTGCTCAGTAATAGTCATCTGCTACCTCCGTGCATGGTATACATCGGGTATTATAGCAGAGCGCGCGGGGATTTGTCACGCCCTGTCTGCGGGCGTGTTGCAGCAAAGTAGAAATGTCCTATTCTTACCAAAATAGAAATGTCCTATTCCGTTAATAATCATAGCCCATATCAGGGTGAGATGACAAGGCATTTTTTAGGCCGTCATCCTTTGCCATTGTTTAAACGCCTGTCTCTTTGTACCCTGTCTCTGGCCTTTACCTCATCTCACCGGTGTCTGCCAAGCTCGACCCGATATCCCCATACTTGGGTAGTCCGCCAACGAGCGGACGGGTATTTTCAGTCCGATATCAACTCCTTACAGTCTGTTATCCCATGTCAATTATTCCCTTGTGCCTTATAACCCACGCTGTCTCATCGGGTAGACTCCTCTCACATTGTTTTATCTGCCTTTGTTTTATCCAAAATCTGATAAAGGTTGCTTTCATATGCTATAGTAAAATCGTTTCTAAAAACCCTCTCACTTTTCATGCACAGTACCCTTCTACTGTCCATACCTTTTGGCAGCGGCCTATGTAAATCACCACCTTCCCTTGCTTTAACGCTAAACCGCCTGTTGTATTCAGGCAAGTACTCCTCTAAAAAATAATTCGCTTCCTCATTGTTCTTTATTCTCCTTAACCTCATATCCTTTACTACTCTGTCCTGAAATGTTCTGAATAGCCTCTCTACCCTTCCTTTGGCCTGTGGCGAGTACGCATGGTGCAACTCTACTTCCATCTCCTTTACAGCGCGACCAAACTCACTCAAAAACTCTTCCCCTGACTCATCCAACCCCTTAGAAGTTGACTTATAAGTTGTGTGTCTATCCACGTATATACACATCGGTAAACCATTGATTTCTATGTATCTCCTGAAACTATCCATTGCCGGCATTGTCCCTTCATAATAGTAAAACCTTCCATATACCTCAGATGTCGCATCATCTATATACCCCATCAACACAGTCTTGCCCCCTCTTCCTTCATACCAATCATGATGCGAGCCATCCATTTGTACCATTTCACCTTTATGCCCCTTTCTTTGCCGCCAACTACGATGTGCTCTGCTCTTACGTCCCTTTTTCCATTCCCCCATCTCCATTAACCAATGCCGTAACGTCTCATCGCTTATCTCTATTCCTTCTACTTCCTTAAATTTTTCCGCCGCTAACGATGGTACAAAACGCCTCGCTTTTTAGGACATTTTCATTTTGGTATTACACGCCAAAAATGGATAAGAGCTATAAGTAGATACATATGGCTTTTACTACTGGCCAGCCCAAATAAAATATCTACAATTTCCTGTATAATAACAGTGCACGTTTGCAACAAATACACAATTTAATGGAGAGCACCCCATGGCCGCTGCCGTAAGCGTTCAAAACGTACATAAGTCGTATGGCAAGGCCAAGGCGGTAAACGGCCTTTCGTTTGATGTAGACGAGGCCTGCTGCTTTGGCCTGCTTGGACCAAATGGTGCGGGCAAGACCACTATGATGCGCATGATTTACGGCAAGGCCGACAGAGACCCCCTACCGGCTGGAGTTATAAACGTACTCGGATTTGACCCACAGCACGAGCCGCTCGATGTGCGCCACCTGCTCGGCGTTGTCCCCCAGGACGACAACCTCGACGCCGAACTCAATGTCGTTCAAAACCTGTCGCTCTTTGCAAAATTCTACGGCCTCGCAGGCAGCGCCGCAAGGTCTGCCATAGAGCGTCTTATCGAAACAATGGAGCTAACCGCCCACGCAAAGATTAAGGAACTCTCAGGCGGCATGAGACGGCGGCTTACGATTGCGCGCGCCCTGCTTAACAACCCCAAAATCCTTATTCTCGATGAGCCTACAACCGGCCTCGACCCCCAGGTGCGCCACATGATATGGGATAAGCTCCGGCTAATGAAAAAAAACGGCATCACCATGCTGCTCACCACCCACTACATGGATGAGGCATTCCAACTGTGCGACAATCTGATAATTATGCACAAGGGACAAAAAGTCATAGAGGGTCAGCCGCGCCGTCTGCTTGAGCAAAGCATAGAGAGGTATTGCCTCGATA
>JAKOEO010000014.1:46132-55464 GCA_022321325.1 Candidatus Magnetominusculus sp. LBB02
GAGGGTCAGCCGCGCCGTCTGCTTGAGCAAAGCATAGAGAGGTATTGCCTCGATATAGTCAACAAAGAACATGTAGGCAGAGCTGCCCACTTTCTGAGTTCACCCTTGATAAGGGCTGATTTATCAAAAGAGACGCTCCACATATATAGCAGCCACATAGACGTGTTGAAAGAGATTGCCTCGCTGCTTGAGCCGGGGGATTGTTTCCTCAGGGCGTCAAACCTCGAAGACCTGTTTATGAAGGCCACGGGCAGGGCCCTTGACGATGCCTGATAATAAGCCTGCATACCCGCCGCTTCTAAGCCGCATATACTCGGTCTGGTACCGCCACATGCGCGTCTACTGCCGCAACCTGTTAAGCAACGGGCTTCCGCCGTTTCTTGAGCCGCTGATATTTCTTGCCGGCATAGGGCTTGGATTAGGCAAGTATGTGCCAAGCCTTGGCGGGCTGCCATATGCGGCATTTCTGGCCATGGGGCTTCCTATCACCACGGCAATGATGACGGCGTCGTTTGAGTGTACGTTTGGAACTTTTATCAATCTGGAGTTCAACAAGGTCTATGACGGCATGTTGGCAGCACCCATAACGGTTAACAACCTTATCGTAGGAGAGATACTATGGGCGGGGACGAAGGGGTTTTTCTTTTCCTCGGCAGTGCTGGCCGTGGCCGTGCCGTTTGGCCTGATACCGCTTCCTGGCGGGCTGGCTGCGCCCTTTATAGGGTTTATAACAGGGCTGATGTTTGCGTCGCTGTCGCTTGTAGTAACGTCATATGTGAAGACGATAAGTTTTTTCAATTTCTACTTTACGGGGTTTTTGTCGCCGATGTTTTTCCTGTCAGGGGTGGTATTTCCTGTGGCGGAGCTGCCAAAGCCGTTAAGATATGCGGCAGAGGCTCTGCCGCTAACGCACCCTGTGAGGCTCTGCCGCGCCGTTTGCACGGGACAGTTGAAGGTGGCGCTGCTGCTTGATCTGCTCTACATCGTCGTCTTTATTGGGGCGGCAGGATACATCGCCCTTAAGAGGCTGCGAGGACGGCTGATTGATTGATGTTTAATATTAAATGCCTTGCCCTCCTTCATGTGGGTTTTATAAAAAAGAGAGCCTGCTATGAATATAGCAGTTCATATGATGTAGTAATATAATTAGAGTTATATATCAGGAATTATTTCTATTGTCAGCAAGTTAATTGTTATATCTGTGTTACCTCAGCTTGCAGACTTAAGCTATAGAAACCACTAATCCTTGTTGCTCATCTTCCACATGATTTTTTTACTTGTGATAACCGACGCCTATTCTTTATAATTCATTTGTTGATGTTAACCCAGTTCATTATATTTATTGCAGGGCTTTCTGTTGGCGCTGTTTTGGCATGGCTTATGGTCAGCCGCCGTCTGCTTAGCGCGCACTATTTGAAATGCTCTTCGCTTGAGGGCGGCCTCAAGGCCGCCGAGGCACAGCTCAATGCGCTTAAAGTGCAGCTTGCCGATAAGGTCAACGAGATTATTTCGCTGAGGGAAGACCTGTCAGACTCAAGGCAGACTAACGCCGTCTTTCAGACTAAACTTGCCGCCTCAGACGAAAACCTCAAAGCGCAGCAGCTTATTCTCGAAACCGCCAAAAAAGACCTCACCAATACATTTAACGCCCTCTCTGCCGCCGCCCTTAAGAGCACCTCAGAGGACTTTATCAGGCTTGCCTCTGAATCGCTCGAGAAAATCCTCTCTGAAACAAGGGGCAGCCTCGGCACTCATCAGGAGAAAATCCACGGCCTCGTCACCCCGCTTACAGAGACGCTGAAAAAGTACGAGGAGCAGATCCTAAAACTCCAGTCCCAGTGGGACAGAGACCACGGCAGCCTTGCCACGCATATTCAGAACATCGTTCTGTCAAACCAGCAGCTTCAGAAGGAGACCTCTAATCTCTCAACAGCCCTCAAAAACCCGCAGGTCAGAGGACGCTGGGGCGAGATGCAATTGAAAAATACTGTAGAACTTGCCGGCATGACTGAACACTGCGACTTTGATTTGCAGACCTCTGTCAGCACTGACACAGGGCGCCTGAGGCCCGACATGATAATACATCTGCCTTCAGACAGGGACATCGTTGTGGACTCCAAGGTCTCTCTCATCGCCTATGTCGAGGCCGTTTCGTCAGATACTTCAGACGAAAACAGGATTGACCTGTTGAAAAAACACGCCCGTCATGTCAGAGACCACATGGAGAGGCTTGCGCATAAGGCTTATTGGGAGCAGTTTAAGAAATCGCCGGAGTTTGTCGTCCTGTTTTTACCCGGCGAGTCGTTTTTCAGCGCCGCGCTTGAGTATGACATCACCCTTCTTGAGGACGCCGCGTCAAAGAAGATTATAATCTCCACGCCGTTTACGCTGATTGCCCTTCTGCGCGCGATTGCCTTTGGATGGCGGCAAGAGCAAATGGCCAAAAACGCGGAGCTTATCGCAAAGGCCGCAAAAGAGCTGTATGAGCGCTCAAATACCTTCATTGACCATATTGCCGAACTTGGCAAGGGAATAAGGAAATCTGTTACCGGCTATAATGCCGTAGTATCTTCGCTGGATAAACGGCTCCTGCCCACTTTAAGAAAGTTTAAGGACCTCGGCGTTTCCGTGGCCATCGAGACGGCTTCACCGGAGGAGATAACGCGCGAGCCAAGCCGTTTATATTCAGGCGGCGAGAGATAGAGTGACAATCAGAGAACAGACAGAAGAGATAGAGAAAGCGGCATTCCACGAACGCGCCTGCCACTCTACCGCCTCAAAAGGCCGCCAGACCCCCGAAAAAGAGGGCGACATCCGCACATGCTTTCAGCGCGACAGAGACAGGATTATCCACTGCAAATCCTTCAGAAGGCTTAAACACAAGACACAGGTCTTTCTTGCCCCAAAGGGCGACCACTACAGAACCCGCCTGACGCATGTCCTTGAGGTAGCCCAGATATCGCGCACCGTATCGCGCGCCCTCAGGCTTAACGAAGACCTCACAGAGGCCATCGCCCTTGGGCACGATTTAGGACATACCCCATTTGGTCATGCCGGTGAGGCGGTGCTGCGAAAAATTCACCCCGGCGGGTTTGACCACTATGTTCAAAGTTTAAGGGTTGTGGATGTGCTTGAGAAAAACGGCGCCGGCCTCAACCTTACATATGAGGTCAGAGACGGCATTATCAAACACTCAAAGGGCATGGGAAAGATTCTCTCAGACACCCCCTCTGAAATGGCCGGTACGCTCGAAGGACAAGTAGTCCGTATCTCAGACGTAATCGCCTATGTCAACCACGACCTTGACGACGCCCTGCGGGCGGAGGTTCTTCATACAAAAGACATCCCGCAAGAAATTCTCGATGTGCTTGGAAAGACCCACGCCAAGCGTATTGACACCATGGTCAGGGATTTGATTTATACCACGTTGAACTCAAAGTTGGAGAGAATTGCCATGTCTGACAGAATCATGGCCGCCGTAGTAACGCTTCGCAGTTTTCTCTTTGCAAGCGTGTATGAAAGCCAGAGGCTGAAAGAGGAGTTTCACAAGGCAGAGAACATAGTGCAAAGCCTTTATAAATATTACAGCGACCACACAGGGCTTATTCCTCACATGGCAGACGGCGCTGACAGCCCGCTTACCCATGTCTGCGACTTTATCGCCGGCATGACAGACCGCTTTGCGCTTATGACCTTTGAGAAGATTTTCATACCGCAGCGATGGACTGTGTTTTAGCGCGGTATTTGACAGGCAAAATCAGTTGTTGCAAAAATCATATGTCAAACCATTATAATAGCCAGACGGAGGTTAGATAGTACGGTGATAGACCTGCATACGCACACGTTTTTCAGCGATGGGCAGCTTGTCCCATCGGAACTCGTCCAGCGCGCCCATGCCGCCGGATACTCGGCCATCGCCCTTACTGACCACACTGACAGCTCAAACATAGAGTTTATTGTCCCCAATATCGTAAAGGTTGCCAATGACCTTAACCGCAGCGGCAATATCAGAGTCATACCGGGGGTTGAGCTGACGCATGTGCCGCCTGATATGATTGGTTCTCTTACAGAACTTGCCCGCAGGCTTGGGGCTAAGCTGATAGTCGTTCATGGAGAGACTATAGTAGAACCTGTCCCCGCGGGTACGAACAGGGCAGCTATCGAGGCCGGCGTTGATATTCTGGCGCACCCCGGCCTGATCTCAGACGCGGACTGCCGCCTTCTGCATAACAGAGGCGTTACGCTTGAGATTACCGCGCGCAAGGGACACAGCCTGACAAACGGACATGTTGCCGCATGCGCCCTCAAGTTTGACGTACCGATGGTTATTAACACAGACACTCACTGCCCGGATGACCTGATAACAGTGGATATGGCTCTTAAGGTCCTGCAGGGCGCTGGGATTCCAAACGGCAAGACAGACGACGTTTTCAGACAATCACAGGCAATCGTCAATAGACTTTGTAAAAATTTATAATATAATTGGAGAATAACATATGCCTAAAGTCATTAAGAAAAGACCAGTTAAACAAGACATCACCCACGGCGAGCTGCCGTCGTCCTACGAGCAGTTTAAACACTATATGGATAAAAACAAGCAGCGTACGCAGCTTATTCTGGGCGTTTCTGTTGCCGTCGTAGTTATCGTATCGTTGTTAATTGTCTATCGCGTCTATACAAGCGGCCAGGTCTCGACATTGAACTACCGCGCGTATATGGCCTTTTACGGCCAGAGCGCCTCGCCTGACCAGGCGCAGAGGCTAAAGGCGGCCCTTGACGGCTTTCAGCGGTCATATGATACCGGCAAATCCCCTGTTTCGCTGCTTTATGCTGCTGCCTCTCTTATTGAGCTTGGCAGCCTTGACGAGGCGGAGCGTACTCTGATCAAGTTTAACAGCGCCTATCAGACCGACGAAGAGCTGCTTCCCATATCATACTTCAAGCTCTATGAGCTTTATAAGAGAAAAGGCGCATCTGACAAGGCTCTTCAAACCATACAGCAGCTTTATGGGCTGAAATCCCCGATATTCAAGGACCTGGCGCTTTTTGAATGGGCAGCCATGCTTACGGCCTCAGGCAAGGCCGACGAGGCAAAGGCTAAGATGGCCGAGCTGGAAAAGAACTTCCCGATGTCTCCATATGCTGCCGGCAGGGCGCAGACCGCCGGTTCAGACAATGCTACAAAGGGCTGATATAGCGCTATTTGCCGCGGCGCTTTTCCTGATGAGTCTTGCAACGAATGGAGACGCCGCCGATGTGCCGCTTAACACGACAGCCCATGTGTATTTCTCGCCGTCGGGCGGGGCCACCGCGGCAATAGAGGCTGAAATTGGCAGGGCAAGGTCGGAGGTCCTTGTACAGGCATATTCCTTCACATCGAAGCTGATAGCCGAGTCGCTTATCAAGGCCAAAAAAAATGCCGTCAACGTGGTGATAATCTTAGACAAGAGCAATCTCTCAGACTCATTCAATGAAGGGACTGTTACGGCAGGCGCGGGGATACCGACTTTCATAGATTCGCATCATAACATAGCCCATAACAAGGTGATGATTATTGACAGGGAGACGGTTATTACAGGGAGTTTTAACTTCACCAGATCGGCAGAGATTGACAATGCAGAGAACATATTAATCATAAGATCTAAGGAGCTGGCCAATCTGTATATCGCCAACTGGAATGCGCACAGGCAGCACTCAGAGCCATACGGCGTGCAGCACCACAAGGACAAGCCAAAGCGAACCAGGGAATATCAGAACATTGACAGAAATTCAATAAACAGGATATTCAGAGATTAAGCCGTCATATATATCAATCGTTCAGGCAATGGACGGCAGGGACTCACCCCCCCCGCATGGCTTTAAGTTATCGTCTGCGTTGAGATTTTGTCTAATTATGGCGGGAAGCGCTTCGCTCAACTGTTTTGATGAACAGTTTCTGCGTCTTTTCCATTTTTGAAAGCCACCTAAACGAAAATAACAGCGTAGCGATTAGAAATATAAAGCCCGTCAGCACGTCCAGATACGATATGTTGTACGTATATTTCAGGACATAGCCAATCAGCGACCCAAGCATGAAGTTAAACGTGGGAAGCCCATAGAGCAGCAGATATCCCCTGTTTTGAATGCCTTGGCCTATGCCTATTGTTACTATGTCGTTGACCTCGGCAGAGAGAGTGTTATATACCTCCATGACCATGCCGGAGCCTCCTGGGTTACACATGCCCATCTGCCCCTTGCCACAGCCTTTGCACGAGGCGCCCTTGTCAATCATCACCGTGGCCGTAACGCCGTCGGTCTTAATGACGCGTCCTTTCTCTATTACTGCTTGTACCATCATAGATTATATTCACCTTTTCTTTGCCGTTATAAACCATACAACCATAAATATCCCCAATGCCGTTATTACTATCGTCCCGCCGCTTGCTATGTCAAGATAATATGACAGGACAAGCCCGGCCATCACCGAGGCCAGCGATATCGCAATTGATATAAACAGCGTGCGTCTGAAGCTCACGCCAAACTGCATCGCCGTCACAACCGGCACCACCATCAAAGCGCCAATCAACAACGCCCCCACAATCGGCATCGCCAGCACAATCGCCACCGCCGCCAGTACCACTATGACAAGATTAAACCGCTCCGCCCTCAACCCGTTTGCAACTGCCAGTGACTCATCGAAGGACACGAAAAACAACTCCTTGTATAGCAGAAAGATAACGGTAAGCATCAACGCGCCAAGCAGTGCAATGAGCCTGAGATCATTTGCCGTTACCGTTGAAATGCTGCCAAAAAGATATGCAAATAACCCAGCATTAAGGCCGCCGGCTAAGCCTAAGAGCACCACCGCTGCGGCCATCCCGCCCCAAAAAAATAACGCCACGGCAGACTCGCCAAACACCGCCCTCGTCCCGCGCAGCTTCTCAATGCCGACCGCCGCCGCCACTGACACAACAAGCGCTCCGCCAAGCGGATATGTCCCGGCCAACATCCCAGCCGCAACGCCCGTCAGCGATATGTGCGCAAGCGTGTCAGCCATCAGGGAATACCGCCTCACAACCATGAAAATCCCTATGACCGGGGCTATCACGGCCAATATCGCCCCCGCCGCAAAAGCCCTTAGCATAAAGTCAAAGTGAAAAATCTCAGGCATCTCCCATCCCCCCTCAGTGCCTGTGATCTACCGGCGATACCGTGCCGCCGTATGCAATATCTATAAGCCGCTCTTCTGTAAACGCGCCCGGGTCGCTGTGGCACAAGAGCCTCGTATTCAGACACAGCACTGTCTCAACCTCGTTCGCTATTACCCCTAAATCGTGCGTAACAAAGAGAATAGTTATGCCGCTGTTTTTGTTGAGGTCATGGAGAAACTCATAGAAACGCTCCTTCGAGGCCGTATCTACGCCTACTGCCGGCTCATCGAGGATCAGCGCCTGCGGCTCTCCGGCCAGCGCCCTTGCAATAAACACACGCTGGCGCTGGCCGCCGGAAAGCGTTCCAATCAGCCGGTCTTTGAGGTCAGCCACACCCGCCGTTGCCATCGCCTGCTCAATGGCCGCGTTATCAGCCTTTGTAAAGCGCCGAAACAGGCCAACCCTTGCCGTGCGCCCGCTCCTTACAATCTCATGCGACGCCGCCGGAAAGTAATAGTCTGACTGCGAGACGCTCTGAGGCACGTAGCCAATCAGGAAACGCCTCTTAAATGCCCGGGCAGGCTCGCCAAACAGCCGTATGCTGCCCGATGTGGGCGTAAGCAGGCCAAGTATCAGTTTTATAAGCGTCGTCTTGCCGCCGCCGTTTGGGCCTATCAGGCCGACATACTGCCCCATTGCTATCTTAAAACTTACGTCTTCGACAGCGATGTTTTGATCAAAAGCAAACGTCAGCCCGTCGGCCTCTATGCAATACGCGCTATTTATTGGCATGAGAGCGCCCTGCGAAGGTTTGCAAGGTTTTCCTCCATGATGAGGATATAGTCTTTACCTGCCTTAATGTCGGCGGGCGTCAGCCCCTCTAATGGATTTAGCACAAGTGTAGAGGCCCCGACCTCGCGCGCCACAGTCTGTGCAATCTTAGGGCTTACAAGGGATTCAAAAAAGATATACTTAATGCCGTCAGCGCGGGCGGCCTTGACCATCTGCCCAAGCCGCCGCGGCGAAGGCTCGTCTGAGGGCGAAAGCCCGTTTAGCACAAGCGTCTCCAAGTTATACCGCCTCGCCAAGTACGCAAATGCCCTATGCGTGACCACAATTTTGCGTCTCTTGCAGGTCTTTAGGCCGTCTCTGAATTTATTATCCAACGCCTGTAGCTTAGCGATATACGCCTGCGTATTTGCCCTGTATTGTGATTCATTAGCGGGGTCGGCCTTTATCAGCGAACTGCCGATGAGTTCAACCTCTTTTTGAGCGAGAACGGGGTCAAGCCATGTGTGCGGGTCTGGCTGTCCCTGTGTAGTGACCGCTATGCCCGATGTGGCGTTTACCGTGATGACACCCTTTTTGTTAAGAGAAGGGGCTATCTTTTCAGCCCACCGGTCAATGCCTGCGCCGTTATAGATAAACACCCGTGCGTCATATGCGTGCCTGATGTCCTTTGGGGCGGGGTCAAATTCATGCGGCTCTATGCCGACAGGGACGATGGTCTCCACATCTATAAGGGCGCCGCCCGCCTGCTTTGCAAAATGGGCAAGGGGATAAAACGACGCCGCTGCTTTCACTGCCGCGTCTGCCCTGACTGTCAGCGCCAACATTAATAGGGCCGCCACTGCGGCAAGCCCCATAGACTTCGCGCCCGACATCCATCCTATCATTGGCACTCCTCACATAGCCCAAAAAAATTCAACGAATGCCCTGTAATCTTAAAACTCTTTGAATCCACGCGCTTCAGCTCTTCCTGCAGCGTACAGTTATCAACCGTAACGCACTCAACGGCGCTGCACCGCAGGCACAGTATATGGTGGTGATGGCCGTCGCGGTTGAGTTCATAGCGCTTCTTGCCGTCTCCGGCGTTTACCTCCACAACAATGCCCTGTTCTGACAGGAAATCTAGTTCCCGATAGACCGTGGTCTTATTTGCGTCAGCATCTGCCGCCATGAGCCGGGCCTTCAATTCAACGGCAGATATGGGTGCGGCGGAGTTAGAGAGGAATATCTCTATAATCAGTTTCCTAACTTTCGTAAGGCGAAATCCCTTGTCCTTTAGTGCTTTAAGAATTTGATGAGCCATGATAGGGGGATTATATTGCAACGTGGTTGCATTTGTCAATCGTCAGGCCAACTACGCACGGTAAATTTGTTCTGACTGATAAAACAAGTTTTCATAGGAATTTGCAGTGA
>JAKOEO010000015.1:0-16606 GCA_022321325.1 Candidatus Magnetominusculus sp. LBB02
ACATGGCCAATGTCTTTCAATCTTTTCAGGATAAACTTCTCGGCCAATTCTCTGTCGTCAAACGGGTGCCTGACGCCCTTTATGTCCTGATAATTTTCATGTCCCTTGCCGGCAATCAGCACGACATCGCCTGTGGCGGCCATATTTACGGCCATTTTGATGGCGCTTTTTCTATCAGGCTCAACGGCATAGGCGCTGCCTGCAATTCCGTCAAGGATGTGTTTAATAATATCGTTTGGCTCTTCATATCTTGGATTGTCAGAAGTAACAATTGCGTAGTCGCTAAGCTCTGAGGCAATGCGTCCCATAAGCGGCCTTTTCCCCATATCGCGGTTACCGCCGCAGCCAAACACGGTTATTATTCTTCCCGTGCAGAGCTTTCTCATACTGTCAATAAGATTGTGGAGGGCGTCGTCCGTGTGCGCGTAGTCAACTATCACCGAGAAATCCTGTCCACACTCCACTGGTTCAAACCGCCCGCGCACGCTCTTGAGCTGCGAGATGCCTCCGATTATTGCTTCATATGAAATCCCCAGGGCCACAGAGGCCGAGAAGGCCGCCAGTATGTTATATATATTGACATAACCTCTAAGTTTGGAGACAATGTTAAACTCTGAGCTGCCATATGATATAGTGAAATCAAGACCGTTAGCGAAACGCTTTATATTTACCGCCCTGACGTCGGCACGGCTGTCCATGCCGTAAGTGATAACATCGGTGCCGCCACTGAGGCGTTCTTTTATAAGTTCCCTGCCAAAGGCGTCGTCTGCGTTGATTATAGATACGCCGCCTGGCTTTAACAATTCGTTAAAAAGCCGCTTTTTCGAGTTGAAATAGTCATACATGTCCTTGTGGTAATCAAGATGGTCGCGGGTAAGATTAGTAAACACGACGACGTCAAACTCGGCGGCGTCAACCCTGTACTGCGCAAGGGCATGGGAGGAGATCTCGCTTACGGCGTATTCGCAGCCCTGTTCTACCATTTTATTGAGATACATTTGAAATTCCGGTGCCTCCGGCGTCGTGTGATGGGCGCTGTAGACGGTATCGCCAACAAGATACTGAATTGTGCCAATCATGCCGGACTTCTTGCCATAAGCCGTCAGTATTGAGCGCATAAGATAACATGTTGATGTCTTGCCGTTTGTGCCGGTTATCCCTGTGAGCCGTAGTTCTTTTGAAGGCTCGCCGTAGTATCTTGATGCAACGTAGGCAAGCGCCCTGCGGACATTGTCAACCCTGATAAGCAGAATATCTTTGCCGCCTATGGAATCAGTGTCAATCTCGTCTTCGTAGATTATCGAGTGCGCGCCTCTTTTTATTGCCTCTTCAATGTAGGCATGGCCGTCGGAGTGCTGCCCTTTCAGCGCGAAGAACATCGTGCCCTTCTCTATCGCCCTTGAGTCGTATGAGATGCCGGCGGCCTGTTTATTCAGGTTGCCGTTTATCTCCCTGACGCCAATTTTATCCAGTATTTGAGCTATATTCATTTCTTCGTAACCATCCTCTTAAATTGTCCGGCGGCTCAATTGTGGCCGATGGATTCGTTTGCAACAACCAAAGTGGTGTTTTTCAGTTTCTCTTCTTTGGGCACATTCAAGTAAGTCAGCGCCTTAGTGGCAATATTTTTAAAGACAGGGCCTGCAACAACGCCGCCATATATCGCCCCGCGCGGTTTCCAAACGACGACTATCATAGCGAATGCAGGTTTATCGGCAGGCACAAAACCTACAAATGAACTAATGAAGTCGGTGTGTGAGTAGCCGCCGTGCGCCCTGTCATAGATCTGCGCCGTACCTGTCTTACCGGCTACGAGATTGCCTTCGACTTTTGCAAACGTTGCCGTGCCGCCCTCCTGAGTAACCATTGTAAAGGCGTTTTTGAGAATATCTATCGTCTTTTGCGAGATTATGCGCTCAGTGCCGTCATACTTTTTTGGCATAGGGTGGACGGCCCCGTCTGCCGTAACAATCTCCTTTACTAAAGATGGCGCTATTCTAAAGCCGCCATTGGCAACCATTGAATAGGCTGTGACCATCTGAAGCGGGGTTACGGCAACCTCCTGTCCTATTGGGATACACCCAATGGAAACGCCTGACCAGCGCTCTGGATTTCTTAACCGGCCTGCAACCTCGCCGGGCAGGTCTATGCCAGTTTTATCGCCAAATCCGAATTTTTTGATATAACTGTAAAGCCTCTGCTTGCCAAGGCGCATGGCAAGCCTTATCGAGCCAACGTTTGAGGACTTTTGTATGACCTCCATAAATGTCAGAACGCCGTGCGGATGTGCGTCTTTTATCCTCTTGCCGCCGACTTCTATAGAGCCGCCGAGGCAGTCAATTTTCTCATCTGGTTTGGTAAGATTCTCCTCTAATACCCCTGTGGCCATCACTATTTTAAACGTAGAGCCGGGTTCGTAGAAGTCGGTGATGGCACGGTTTCTCCTTGCGGCAGGGCCGTATTTGCCGGGTGAGTTCGGATCAAATGTCGGGCGGTTTGAAAGGGCAAGGATTTCTCCGGTATATGGGTCCATCATTATCACAGTGGCGGCGGCGGCGTGCCATTTATCCATGACATCGTCAAGCTCTTTTTCCACAATGTACTGAAGCCCCTGGTCTATGGTCAGCATCAGGGTATTTCCGGTCCTTTCATTTTCATTCGTATTGTAAAATGTATTGCCGCGGGCGTCTTTCTCAACGGTGTATTTGCCGCCATGTTCGACAAGTTCTTTGTCGTAGAAGGATTCTATTCCCTCAAGCCCCTTGTTGTCTATGTTTACAAAACCAATAATATGGGCGGCCATAGAACCCAGAGAATAGTACCTCTTAGGCTCTGCGGTCAGGCCAATTCCGCTTAATCTCATCTGCGAAAGTTTTTCGGTCTCCTCGATTGGAATCTTCCTTTTTAGCCATACGAAGTTCTTTTTCCCCCTGACCTGCGCCAACAAATCGTTAAAACTTACGCCAATAACGTCGGAGACCTCCTGCAGCCTCTTATCGCTTTCATTGTAGTTGGTCTTGTCCAGATACACAGAATTGTCTTCAAGGTTTACGGCAAGCCTGCGGCCAAGCCTGTCAACTATTATGCCGCGGCGAACCTGCACGTCAACCTCTGCCATGCGCTGATTTTCAGACTTCTTTACGAATTTGTCATGCTTTATGACCATGATATCGAAAAGCCGTCCAATCAATACAAAAAAACCGACAAAGATCAGGCCATAAACAACAATAAAGCGTTTGTTCATATCCACCTCGCCCCTATAACAGGGCACGACTAACCCTACCCCCGTAGGTTATAGCCGCTCTTTTACGTAGATTACCCTATTTCTGTCTGGAAATTCAAATCCCATCTTCTTAATAGCTACGCTGTCAACGGAATTGAGAGACAGAAGATTTTCCTTTTTCGCCATTAGATTTCTTTGTTTTTTTTGCAGTTCATACTGCTTTTGCTGCATATTGCCAAGTTTATACTCAAGAGATTTTATAGACGACCTCAACCAAAGCGTGTAAAAGACGCTGACAACTATTAACACCGCTCCAATGACCAGCAAAATATTACTCATTATCGAACATCGTTTTTCGCAAATCACAACCGTTGCCCTCCTCTGAGTTTTGCGCTCCTTGCCGCAGGATTATTCCTTCGCGCCTCAATCGCCGTCGGCGTTATTGGCTTTGGGGTCAACACATTGAAAACACCCTTTGCCTGTTTAAAGAAATTCTTTACACACCTGTCCTCAAGTGAATGATATGAGATAACGCAGAGACGCCCGCCACACCGCAGCGCGCCCACCGATGCCTCAAGCGCACCCTGCAAGGCCGTTAGTTCGCCGTTTACAAATATCCTCAGCGCCTGAAAAGTCTTTGTTGCCGGGTGTGTCTTCCCGCGGCCGCCGTACTGTCTTTCAACGAGCAATGATAAGTCGCGGCATGTGTCAATTGCGGCGTGTTTTCTTTCGCTTACGATTGCCTTTGCAATTTTTGCGCTTTTTGGCTCTTCCCCGTATTCCCTTAAAATCTCTTCAATCTTGTCCATCTTGTACCGGTTGACCACTTCCCACGCCGTAAGAGGCGACCGGTTGTCCATTCTCATGTCAAGCCGGTATTCAGAGTTAAAGCTAAATCCCCTGCCCATGTCTTTCACCTGGTTCATTGACATCCCAAGATCAAGCAATATGCCGTCAACCCCAGAAACGCCGCTGTCCATTGCAATCTGCCCCAAACGCGAAAAATCATCCCTTACATAACTCACGCGGCTATCCTCAAGCCTATTCGCCGCATACTTTAGCGCCTCATCGTCTTTATCTATGCCGATGAGCCTGCCGCCTTCGCCAAGCCGCTTTAATATCTCGGCGGCATGACCGCCCAGCCCCAGCGTCCCGTCTATATATATGCCATCTCTTTGCACGTTTAGCAGCTCCATTGCCTCATCCACCATTACCGGAATGTGAAGCGGCTTTAACGCTTCCAGTGTTTTTTCCATTTATATCCAATCTGCCAGCTCCTGCTCATATCCAGCAACAACGGAGTCGTCTATGTCTCTATACTTTTCAACCCACAGGTTTCTATCCCATAGTTCCAGCCTGTCCGTAGCCCCGGCAATCAATATCTCGCCGCCTATGGAAACGCCGGCGTCCTCTCTGAGGGCAGGCGGCACGAGCAGCCGTCCCTGCTTATCTATCTCGCACTCAAAGGCCGAGCTTACCACCTTTCTGATAAAAAACTTCACCGATTCCTTTGCCTTAGGCATCTCCTTTACCTTTGCCATCAATGCCCTCCACTCCGCATCGGGAAATATCTGAAGGCACTTGTCTCTGACGGCGCAGGTCATAAAAATCTTCGGGCCATAATTGCGCTTAAAGATCTCCCTGAAGGCAACAGGGACTATTACCCTGCCCTTGTCATCGGCCCTCAAGTTATACCTGCCTATAAACCCTTCTGATTCCATATGCCTCCACTTGCTACCACAAAATACCACATTTTTACATTTATGTCAACATAATTTTTCCAGCCGGTAAAATTTTTTTAAAAATGGCATGGAGTAACGCCGACGCGCTGTCTACAGACTGCCGTAAACAAGCGATTTGCCTGCCAGTGCTTGACAATGCCTGATAACATTATATAACCTATCAGTACGCATAGATTTCTTTTTAGCCGAGGAGGGTTCAGCCATGAACAGCAGGCGTCAGATAGGGAGAGTTATCGCTTTCGTAATTTTTTTCATAGCCGTTTTTTGTATCAATTCTTATGCCGCCACATCTGCCTCTATCTCCGCCGGCGGCTATCACAGCACGGGCGTAAAGAGCGACGGTACTTTGTGGACGTGGGGGTATAACGGCTATGGCGAGATAGGCGACAATTATACGGAGTACTATGCCATATTTCCAAAACAGATTGGGACTTCTACATGGACGTCCGTAAAGGCCGGCTATTATCAGACATTTGGGATAAGGAGCGATGGCACTCTATGGGCGTGGGGTTATAACGGCTACGGGCAGCTTGGCGATAACTACACGGCGTCATATGTCTACGCACCTGAGCAGATAGGGACTTCCACATGGTCACAGGTAGCCTCAGGCGATTATCACACCTTAGCCATAAGGAGCGACGGCACTCTATGGGCATGGGGTTATAACGGCTACGGACAGCTTGGCGACGGCACTTATACCACCCGGTACACGCCGGTTCAGGTTGGGACTGACAATAAATGGGTATCTGTGGCGGCAGGCTATGAGTTTTCATTAGGCTTAAAGAGCGACGGCACTCTCTGGGGCTGGGGTTATAACGGCTATGGCGTAATAGGCGACAATCTAACTGAGTACTATGTTACCGCGCCAAAGCAGATAGGTACATCGGCATGGTCCTCAGTAACAGCCGGCGAGTATCACGTAATGGGGATAAAGACCAACGGCACTCTGTGGGGCTGGGGTTATGATTACTATGGACAGCTTGGCGACAATGGCTCATCATCATATGTCTACTCTCCAATACAAATTGGGACTTCTAACACATGGTCATCAGTATCGGCAGGGGCGTATCATACGCTTGGAATTAAGACCGACGGCAGCCTTTGGGGTTGGGGTTATGATTACTATGGACAGCTTGGCGACAATAGCTCGGCGTATTATGTCTATGCGCCAAAGCAGATAGGGACCTCTACATGGTCATCCGTATCTGCCGGGGCGTATCATACGCTTGGAATTCAAACTGACGGCACCATGTGGGCTTGGGGTTATAACGGAGAGGCTCAATTGGGAAACGGCTCGTTTGCTACCAGTTACGTACCTGTTAAAGTAGGGACATGGACACCGCAAGGAACAACTGTCAGCATTTCGTCCTCACTAAACCCGTCAACATATGGCGCGCCGGTAACATTTGTGGCAACCGTAGTCGGCACAACGCCAACCGGTACTATCACCTTTAAAGACAACGCAACCACTCTTTCCACCGCTACGCTTTACGCAGGGGCAACGCAGGCGGCCATCACTACATCATCGTTGACCGTCGGCACGCATTCGATAACTGCTGCCTATAGCGGCGACCCGCTAAATCCTGCCGCTACATCGGCAGCCCTCACCCAGACTGTGGCAAGCGCCGGGACGCAGACAGTCTCAGTAACAATCTCTGGCGGCGGTTCTGTGCTGATTTATGACGACAGCTATACCTTGCAATCCACCCTGACCGCATCGGGAAGCGTCTCTGCGCCATATGGTTCGACAAGATTATTCTATTTCTATCCAAAATCTGGCAGCGTACTGAAGCAGCTTACAGTAGGCGGGCAGACCATGTGGCCAGTCAGCGTAATGAGGGCGTATATGGTTAAGGATTATGCCATCGGCGCTGTGTTCTCTCCATAAACAATGTAAAATTGAAGGGAAGACATCATAGGGTTGTTTAGGGCAAGTAACTTATTAACGGGCTTGTTATTGGCGTTGATTGCGTTTTTCATACCCGCGCCGTCTCACGCATGGATATGGACTGACATCAGCGCCACAACGCCCGAAAATACTCAAAATGTAAACTGGATAAGTGTCGCCTCGGACTCGACAGGTAAGAAAGTAGCTGCGCAGGCCAGCGGCACGATTTTTATTTAGGCGGCAATTCGTCCAGTTCAAGTTCATTAACATCTACGTCAGCAACATATACCTCGTCCAAAAATCCATCAAACTCTGGGGATTCGGTAACATTCACCGCTGTGGTTAAGTATGACAGTAATGGCAGTTATCTTACGCTTAACTCTGCCGACGCAGCATGGACAGACGGGAAGATTTACGCGTTTTATAACGGCACGGTGTATTCGTTGGTGGTAAGCTGGGGATAATAAACTGCTTATACCAAAATGTGAACAAGGAAGCGAGCATCATCGTTTTGTCTGGTTTTTCCCTTTCCCACTATTCAGTAGTGTGTCCACTTAATTGAACTGGTCATGCGGTTGTTTGCTCGATTCAGAGTAAAAGGTGATACTCTCCCCCTCCTTAATTGTTGGTTTCTTTTATTGCAGCAATCTTGGTGATAATCTCATATCATTCTTTGCAATAAATTCTCTTACTATATAGTCAGACCAAGGCTCTGTAAGCTTTTTGTTTTCTATTTCCGAAATCAAATCTTCGACTGGAAAAAACTTTCCGCTAAGTGATGTACCTCTTCGCTCAAAGAACTCTGCATTACTAAGGGCAATTGCGACATCATCGGTTTCAGCTCTCCATTCATATACTATAGCAACATGTTTGCTGCTCGATACATCTACATTCAAATAAATGGCACCAAGTAGTTTCATACTATCGGTATCGACTCGCAATCTCAGTTCCTCTTCCAATTCTCGCACTAAACACTGTGGAATTGCGGAACCTAGTGCCAAATCCTCTTGCCTTACATGGCCACCAGCCCAAATAACAAGTTTTTCATGTAATGGATTGTCTTCCTTTCTCTCTTTTCTTCTTAGGCGCAGAACATGGCCAGAAGCATTTCTAATAATGCAGATTGGAAGAGCCTGAACTCTTTCCCTGTCCGACTCTATTGAATTACGGGGTTCGAATGTGCCTGTTTTATGAAACATTTCTATAATATTAGTAGCTTTTTCATTTGAAACAGTTACTCTTCCATTAAAAACACTTAAGATCTTGTGTTTCGGAAGGCTCAAAATCTTCTCTTCTATATGTTCCTCAATCCATTCAAGCACTGTAGTAGCGACTTTCTCTGCCGTTTGTTTTTGCTGATCCTTGTTTATTTTTGATGAGGTATCTATTTCGACTATTCTAAACAGGTTTTTCATATCCTTAGCTGTTTCCCTGTAAACATCTGTCATTTGTTTCAGAACTTCATTATTCATGATAGATCCCTTTCCATCTATGACTGGAAGTAATCCCTGTTCGCGTTTCATTGAGTCTTCAGGTGAGGCTGTCATAAGGATGACGCCTGTAATTCTACTGCGCCAATCAGAAATTTTAAGAAATTCCTTAACCAACTTTCTTTCCTTAGATCTCAATCTTTGGAGTCATTCCATCATGCGCAGCCAGCAGAGGGAGTCGAAAATACCACGATCCAGAATCAAAATTTGGGGGTCTTCCTGTCTTGGTGGCGTCTGTGTCTTTTCGAGAATTTGCGCAAGAGTCATACATGCTGTCCAGATATTAAAGTTTACATGTTTCTTGTCTCTGATAGGGCAAATTGATGCACGTTCGATTACAACTTCTGTCTTAAACCCACATCGCTTCAAAAATGCCTGAATCTGTCCAATCGTAGAGGTTTTCCCAGCTTTTGGCACCCCTGCAAACTCAATAACGATAGGGTTTCTGGCAGTATCAGGAAATAGGGCAGCAGCCTTTTCTGCTCGTCGCTGTAGGCCAGATCTACTCATCCGGCATTATATAAAATTTACCTTGGCAGTGTCAAATTAATAGCGACGTTATCAGGCAGATTTAACAACGCCCTTTCTGCCAGTTTTGCGCAGCACCATACAAAAAGGATGTCTGACTCTTGCCTAAACGTTTGTTTGCATACTTGGCGTTAGTTTTGAGAAAGAATTTTATAAATAAAAAACGGGGAAGGAAGCGCACCTTCCCCGTTTTTTCATAGCCACAGCCGGTTCAGCTCTTTTTTATGTACAGCTCCCAGTGTCCCTTGTCCTCTACTTTGACTGAATCAAAACCCCAGCCCTCTTTCTGCGCATACTTAGGGATGGAGTCCTCTGCCGAGGCGGGTGCGTCGCACAGCACTTTTAATAACGTGCCGCTGTCCATCTTTTGAAGCTTCTTCTTCGTCAACACAAGGGGGTACGGGCATACTCTGCCCAGCACGTCCAGAACTTCTGTCGGTTCCTGAGATCTTAGCTCTGCCATTACGTTCTCCTTATCATTCAATTAAGCATTAGTTAGAAATATAATATATGGTCTGCCGATTCCATCTCGCTCATTATCGTGGAAAACGGCACCAGCTCGCTTGGCATATCAGCGCCAATGTCCTCGGCGTCCATGATTATCTGCTCCTCTGTAAGGCCATAGTTCTTTACGTCTTCCTCGCAGATAAGCACCTTTATGTCTGTAAGCAAGGCGTTTTTGATGTGCGACTCAAGCGTCGTCACACCATAGGCCTCGGAGGCCTTCTGGTTTCTCAAGCAATTCAACACGCCCTCGCCAATAAAGGCCAGCACCGGCTCGACATTTTCCCCGTCCTCAAGGTGAATCTCCACCGTCTGACTGGCTATCGCATGTGTAAGGGCAAGGCGCGATGTCTCAGACTTATACGGCAGCTTATCCACTATAAAGGCCATTTTCTTTATCGCCATTACTCACCTCCTATGTGAAGCACCCTGTCGGCTGAAAAACAACTGGCCAAATACCAGTCCATGCTCTTCCTGCCAAAGCTGCTTATCACGTCTTCCTTATGATACCCGCGAGACTCTGCGCAGGCCTCGCACGCCGTCACATTCGCACCGCCCTCAACAAGTCCCGTTATGGTCTTTTCCAGCGACGAGTAGTCCTTAAACGAACGCTGCCCCTTTTTCGACAGCATCGTACCGTTTCCTGAAAGCCACATGTCAACGTCATGCCCTTTCTTTCTTGCCGCCTCGGCCAGCTTCACCGCGAAATCCAGCGTCATTGACCCAACAAGCGAAGAAAAGCATCCAATAGTCAATTTCCCCATTTCACACCCTCCTATAGCCAGATTGTTTTACCAAATTCGTTAAATATCAGATCCACAAGCCCGTCATAATTTACAACCGTTACGCCTGAGTCAACCTGTGAAGGCTCTAAGCCGCGTGACTCTAAGTCCTCTGACAGCGCATATACCTTCGTCCCTTTAGATAGAACAGAAGACTTCTGGCCATCTTCTTTTAACGCGGCAAAGTATACACCGTTTTGCACCAATACCAGAGAAAACGAACCGGCGCTAAGCCTGTCTAAGGTATCGTTTGACTTTGTGTGCTCGCTTAAAAACACTCCTACTTTCATAAGTAACACCCCCTTAAACTTATGTGATTTTATTTGCTTCCTGACTCCTCTGCCTTTCTACTTATATACGGCCACCGGTAAGATATAACAATTATGAGATAAAATTGTCAAGACTAGGTTATAATATTTCCCATATGAAAGGCGGTATAACTGAACGGGAAAAGAAATTTTATCCTGACTATTTGGTCGAGGTACTCTTTGCGATGCTGGCCATTGCAGTGCTGACTGTAGCCGCCGCCCTTGCATTTCCAAAGGAAATAGGGCGCAGGATAAGTTTCTCCGCTGCTTTCAGGCCAAAGCCTGAGTGGTTTTTCCTCTGGTTTTTCGAGATATTGAAATATTTCCCAGGCAATTTCGCAGTCATTGGGGCTGTCATAATTCCTTTTACCGTTGTTATCGCCTTAGCGGCAATACCATTTATAGACGCCGGTACGCGGGGCAGGACAAGGGCAGCCGCCGCAATAGGCATCATCTATTTTGCCTTCATACTTTTTACTATTATTCCGGCACTAGACTATTGACATGCTTACTGAGGGCCTTGTACAGGTATATACCGGCAACGGCAAGGGCAAGACTACAGCAGCGGTAGGGCTTTCGGTAAGGGCATTGGGCGCAGGTCTACGGGTGTTTTTCGCGCAGTTTATCAAGATGAGAGAATCCTCTGAGTTTGCGGCCCTTGCGGCCTTTGAAGGGCGTTTTTGTCTCAGGCGTTTTGGCAGAGGATTTGTTCAGAAGCCGCCCGCACAAGACGATATTGACGCAGCCCGCGCCGGCCTGGCTGAATCAACAGAGGCAATATTCTCTCAATCATATGATATAGTTGTCCTCGATGAGATAAATGTTGCCGTCAACCTTGGGCTTATTGCATTGGAGGACATTGTTCAACTCATAAAAGACCGTCCGAAAGCCGTCGAATTGATATTAACAGGAAGAGGAGCGCCCCATGAGTTAATTGACGCCGCCGACCTCGTTACAGCCTTACAGGAAGTTAAACACTATTACAACAACGGGATAAAGGCCAGAAAAGGGATAGAGTTCTGATGACAGAAGCAGACTTAGCTCAGTTCAAAAACTGGTTTTCAGAGTTCACTTGCCGCTATCGCTATGACGACATCAATGACCAGCGAAATATTACTTTAAAAGAGCGCCACACAAAAAACGTATGTGCAAACATGTTGGAGATAGCGCGTGCGCATTTTAGCAATTCAAATGACATCTTGCTTGCCGAGGCCATTGCCCTTTTTCACGATACAGGAAGGTTTCCCCAATATGATAAATACAGGACATTTAAAGATGCGGCCTCCGTAAACCACGGCCTTTTAGGTGCCCAGACCCTGTTGCAAGAACAAGTATTAGCGAGACTGCCGGAAGAGGAGCGGCAACTGATAATCCAGTCAGTTAAATATCACAACGCATATAAAATTCCGGCAAATCAAACCGCTAAGACGAACGACTTTCTGAGAATGATACGTGACGCCGATAAGCTTGACATATGGGACGTATTCATTGAGCTTTTCTCTTTGCCGGAAGACCAGAGGGCCTCTGCCGCAACGCTTGGATTTCCTGATACTGACGGCTGCTCTGACGGGCTTACTCAATGTATCCACGATAAAAAAATGGGCAATTTAAAAGACGTAAGGTCTGTAAACGACTATAAGATTCTCCTTTTGACCTGGATATTCGACATCAACTACGAAAAGAGTTTTCTTCTGATAGAAGACCGCAGTTATATAGCCAGAATCTCTGAGTATTTACCACAAAACGATGATATCAGACAAATAACCGCTGAACTTGCCGTCTACGTCAGCAAGATGGCAGCGGGCTGCAGTGCGCTGTCTCTCTGACACACTAATGCCCGCCCGCTGCCCTATCGCCACATCTGAGATCAGACGAACCTCTTGTTTAGTTTGCCATACCGGCAAACTCATTTTCAGATTGTACAACATCCAACAATTCCACCGCCTCCGAGCTGGAAAACACCCTGTCTATATCCAGAATTATTATAAATGAGTTGCCTCGTTTCCCCATTCCCTTTATAAACTCAACATTCAGATGAGTTCCTATAGTGGGGGCCGGGTCAACGTTTTTAGGGTCTAACTCAAACACCTCTGACACAGAATCAGTCAACGCCCCTATTATAGTATTGACTCCGTTTATTTTTACTTCCACGATAATGACACATGTACTTATCGTCTTTTGCGTTACATCCATACCAAACTTATATTTCAAATCAACAACTGGAACCACGCTGCCTCGTATGTTTATAACGCCCCTCATGTATGCGGGCGTCTGCGGTATCTCTGTCACAGACACAAACTCCAGCACCTCGCGCACCTTAGATATTTCTATCGCAAACACCCCCGTATCAAGCTTAAACGAAAGGTACTGCGTTGACTCTATTTCCGTTAACGCGGTCATTGAACCTCCTTATGAACGTCTTGTTCAGCCCCCTGCATGGGCAGGGGGCTGTCATCACGTTAATAGTATATAGTCTTAGTATTTCGTGAAGTCACTGTCATCATCATCTCCTTCAGCTAAAACGATGGTCTTGCCGCCGTTTTTCTTATCAACATGCTTGGCAGCTTTAGAAGCGTCTGCATGATGGGCTACCTGTAACTTTTTTGCCTTCCTGGTTTCGCCGTGCGCCACTGCACGTACTTGTTTGCCTCTGGCGCTTTCATCTATTTTGAAAAAAGAAATTACATCAAGTAACTGCTCTGCCTGAGACGACAGTTCCTCAGACGTAGAGGCCATTTCCTCAGAGCCGGCCGCGTTTTGCTGAATCACCTTATCAAGCTGCTGAATTGCCTTGTTTATCTGATCAGCTCCGGCGCTTTGTTCTCTGCTTGAGGCGTTGATTTCCTGAACAAGCCCCGCCGTCTTTTGAATTTCAGGAAGCATTACTGAAAGCATCTGGCCCGCCTTCTCCGCTACCTCAACACTTGTCGTGGCAAGGCCGGTTATCTCTCCTGCCGCCATCTGGCTGCGTTCGGCCAGTTTTCTTACCTCTGAGGCCACAACTGCAAACCCCTTGCCGTGTTCGCCGGCTCGTGCGGCCTCTATTGCCGCGTTAAGGGCCAGGAGATTTGTCTGCCTTGCTATCTCCTCGATAATGGCAATCTTACCGGCTATTTCCTTCATGGCAGCCACCGTTTCCGTTACCGCCTTGCCACTTTGCCGTGCGTTTTCTGACGCATTTTGGGCGATTTTCTCTGTCTGCATGGCGTTATCAGAGTTTTGCTTTATGTTGGACGTCATCTCTTCCATAGAAGACGACGTTTCCTCGGCTGCCGCAGCCTGTTCTGATGCCCCCTCTGAAAGCTGCTGAGAGCTTGCGCTTAATTGCGTACTGCCAGAGGCAACATTATCAGCCGCTGACATAACATTACTTACTATCTCGGTTAATTTTGCTATCATCCCCGACAGCGCCCTCATCAGATCGTCTTCGGTTGAACGTTCCTTTGCCGTTACAATCAAATTACCGCGGGCTATCTGTTGAGAGATCTCGGTGATGTTTGTCTCTGCTGCTATTAACGCGTTGAGCGATCTCATCAAATCATCTTGTTCTGAACGCTCCTTCGCCTTTACATTCAAATTGCCGATGGACAACTGCTGGGCTATCCTGGCGACATTTGACTCTGCCTCTATCAATAAGTTGATGTTGCCCTTGATTACGTTGAAATCCCCGTTGTATTTATCAGTAATCATAGGCGGAATTATCCCCTTACTTATTTGATCGATATAACCAGCCGCTACGTTCAGAGGTCCGATAATTGCGTCGAGTGTCTTATTGACGCCTTCCACTATCTTGCGGTAGTCGCCTTCGTGTTTCGTCGCGTCTGCCCTTGTGGCCAGTTTACCTTCTACCGCCGCGTTGACCAGCATGTTGGCGTCGGCAACCAGCGCGTTCAGGTTCTTTATCACCGCGTTCAGAGACCTCATCAACTCATCTTCCTTTGAACGCTCATTCGCCTGCACATTCAAATTACCGGCAGAGAGCTGTTGGGCTATCCTGGTGATGTTTCCCTCGGCCTCTATCAATAGGTTAAGGTTGTTCTTGATAAAGTTAAAGTCTCCTGTGTATATATCTGTAATCACAGGCGGAATTATCCCCTTACTTATTTTATCAATATAACCAGCCGTATCGTTCAGAGGCCCGACAATTGCGTCTAACGTATTGTTAATGCCATTAACGATTTTACGGAAGTCTCCCTCGTGTTTAGAGGCGTCGGCACGTACTGAGAGCCTGCCTTCTAACGCTGAGTTGGCAAGTAAATCCGTATCAACAATCAGCCCCTTCAGGTTTTTACGCACCTGCTCAATCATGTCGTTTATAAACGCCTTCTTGCCAGGGAATTGCTCAAGCGGCGCCTCAAAATTCCCCCGGCCAAACTCCGCTATACACGCCATTGCCTTTTTCTTCACCGCTATATGCCCGAATACCATGTCGTTCAGGCCCTGAGCTAAGGTCTTATACGACCCCTCGAACTTGTTTGTGTCCATCTGCACGTCTATGTCGCCCTTGGTGTGCTCGTCTGACATGTGGTTCATGTCGGCGATTATGGCCTTTAGGTTCTTGACCACTGCTTTGAACGCATTGGCCAACTCGCCCACCTCATCCTTAGTATCTGCATCAATATTTACCTCAAGGTCTCCCACGGCTACCCGCTCGGCCGAGGTCAGCATGTTCTTAAGCTGTCTGGAGATCATCCCTCCGATAAAAACGCCTAAGAACAGAGCCATAACCACACCTACCGTTGTCAACAAAATGATCAAATTCGATGTGGCTTTAGCGTCTTTAGCGTTTTTAGCAACAGCATCGTCGGCTGCCTTTTCATTGTATTTAGTGACCTTATCTATTGCAGGCGTTATTTCATGGCCTTTCTTAGCAACTGTGTTGGTCATAAACGACAAAGCCTCAGAGTGTTTACCTGCTGATACAAGCTCAACTATCTTATCTACCATTGGCCAATATGCCGCCATGAGTTCTGAGTATTCCTTGAAATTAGCCTTATCTGTGTCGTCAAGGAACATCGCTTCGTATAGTTTTGATGATTTCCCTACCTCTTCTCTTCTCAGCTTGATTTTATCGACAATTTTCGGGATATCATCCGCTTTGTCGCTTAGAAAAAGATCTCTCACGTCGGAACGAGACCTATGGAAATGTTCGGAGATATTTGCCATATGGACAATTGACGCAAGCATATTATCGTGCATGTCTTTGCTTTGAGCCTCTAGTTTGTGGACTGAAGAAATGCCTACGTACCCTACAACGCCTGCAATCGCAGCCACCACAATAAAACAAGTCACGAGTTTTTGCTTTATCTTCATACTATAGAACCAGTTCATTGCCGCCTCCTTTCTGTTGATTGTTAGTAGTTTACGACAACCGCAGATATGTTATCGTCATACCTGAATAAAACTACTCACATATCGCCATCTCGGACGCCATGCCAAGTCTTTTTGCCTCATCCCTCTCAATACCCTCGACCAAGGCTATCAACTTGTTTACATCTAAAATCAAGGCAACTGAACCGTCCCCCAAGATCGTTGCCCCTGAGAGTGTCTCTACATCTTTATATATGCCGCCAATATTTTTTATTACCGTCTGATGTTCGCCAATCACCTGATCTACCAACACCCCCACCCTGCGTCCGCTTACCTCGCAGATTATTATCTGCTGATTAACCGGCTCTGCGCTGGCTATTAGGAAATGTTTCCTCAAGGAAATGTAAGGAATTATCTGTCCGCGCACAATGGTGAGCGCCCTGCCGTCGTTTCCATCAATTTCGTTCCTGCTTATCGCTATACACTCCAGAACCGACGTCAGAGGAAGCACATAGGCACCGGCGCCCGCCTTCACCAACAGCCCGTCAACTATGGCAAGCGTAAGGGGGAGTTTTACGGTTATCGTCGTCCCGGCCCCTTTTACGCTTTCTATGCCGATAGAACCTCTTAGCGATTCTATCCCCCGTTTGACTACATCCATGCCAACCCCTCTGCCGGAGACATTGGTTATCTCCTTGGCGGTAGAAAAACCGGGGGCGAATATAAACGCGAATATATCGCTGTCCGAAAGCTCCGCCGCCACCGACACTAGACCCCTCTCTATCGCCTTGTTTCTTATGGCCTCGGTATCCAGCCCCTTGCCATCGTCCT
>JAKOEO010000015.1:16706-18130 GCA_022321325.1 Candidatus Magnetominusculus sp. LBB02
TACGGCCATCTGGGTAAGGTGCGCCTGGACGGTTACAAGCTCCCCAACCAGATTTACAAGGGTGTCCAGCCTGTCTGCCGGCACTCGAATTGACGCGGCATCCTCTGTCTGCGCCTGCTGGGTTTTTTTTGCTTCTCTGACGTGTTCCTGTTCTATAATCGCCGACTCAATTGTCTCTGCGTCAACAATGTTATTTTCGACGAGCAGTTCACCCAGTTTCTTATGTAAGCCTAAGATAGTATCAAGGTCTTCCTGTTTTAAATCACCCCTTTCTATCAGAATCTCGCCGAGTTTTTTGTACTGGATGTCATCGTCTAACGCGCCGCTGACATCAATAACTTCGATTTTTACCTCAGAGGTGTCTTCTTCAAATATAAAGACATCTCTTATCTTATTTATGTCCTTTTCAGTTGAAACAAGGATATCCCATCTGGTATAACATACGTCAGGGTCGTACTCATCCAAAAAAGGGACATCGCACGTGTGGGCGGCTACCGAGGATTTGCCGAAACTTATCAGCTCCGCTATAACGGCAAGAGGCGTCGTTCCCCGCAAAAAACAATTCGCAGACGGCTTGTATCTTATGCGGTAAGTAGTTATGCCCGCGCCCAATTCTTCTACAACATTTTCTTCAGGATTGACTTTTTCAACAGGTGTAGCCTGGTCTGTGGGAGCAGTCTTCCCATCCGGCCCGGCCGCTTTACAGCTTTCTATTAATTCCCTGAACGCCTTTGTAATCTCGTCTTTCTTTTTCATGGACTGAGGAAGTTCGTCATAATCAGCCCTTAACATACGTATGATTTCGTCTTTTGCATTGAGTGTAAGTTCTATTAATTCCTGCGTAACCTTTGTCTTTCCAGTCCGAACCAAATCATAGGCAGTCTCTATGTCATGGGTAAAGCTGGAAATAGCGGCAAATCCAAACATCGCGCCTGAGCCTTTCAACGTGTGCATTTGACGAAACGCCAGATTTATTAAACCCTCATCCGCCGGGGCGTCTTCAAGCCCCATTAGCGCGTTTTCCAGCGCGACAAGCAGCTCTAAGGCCTCTTCCCTGTATCCTTCCTGATACTGTGCCTGGTCCTCCATCCGCACTCCTTTGGAGAATTTAGTTCTCTCCTTTTAACTTTGCATCCAAACGCAGGATTTCTGGCTGTCTAAATCACAACCCACGTGACGCTTAAACCCCGCCATTGCCTCCGTCGCCCTAATATTTTCAGGGATCTCACCCTCAAATGAAAATTTTTTATTCATTTTAGTGGCATACCTGTGCGCCGAACACATAAGCTGAAACCACGCAAGGTCAACCTTAGTAACGGCGGACAGGTCTAACGATAAATCATCAAGAGAGTTGATATGGCGCAGTAACCTTAACTTCGACAGTCATAGGCAAATAAATCTTCGAAGACCCGCATAGAATGTAG
>JAKOEO010000015.1:19909-27803 GCA_022321325.1 Candidatus Magnetominusculus sp. LBB02
GCTTGTTTTTACAACGGATTTTAGCCTTGTTTAATTACGACTGTCGAAGGTGAGGTAACAGCCCTTTCAGCTCTGCCGTGTCATCTATATTCACTTCGCCTTTTAAAGACAGGCAGCCCTTTTTTTTCTTCCTTTTAAAAGAAGAGTTTAGCATGTTATTTCCCCCGTACATACATATTATCAGGTTATCGCGTACGTTCGTATGGCAGCATCATTCATTAATGACCGCGGAAGCTGCCAAAATAATAAATACTTTTAGATATAACCCCTTGTTTCTACCCATAGCATCTCCTCACTATCCATATATATTGTTATGAATAACAGTAGATTACGGTAAACGAAACAATGATTGTGGACAACTCCGCGTAAGCTGCAAATCTGGGGATATTGATGTTTTTGAACCTTCGAGATAAACAGGAAAGAAGCGGTGGAGAGAAAACACCGGCACGGACGCCAGCGGTACGGACGCCGACTTTGTCAAATAAAACTCTCATCGGCATAGGCAGCCAACGGCAAGCGTGACTTAGCATACAGACCAGCCTCCCTGCACAGTAACAAGAGCCAACCCACTCTTTCAGGATTACTGTAACAGCACAGCAACGCAATCACGCATTGTAAAGGCACTCCAAACCATGTATATCATACGTACATGGTAATTTACCTATAACCTGGTGCCATTTACCTATATATTCATAGTATACCATTGCAAAGAGGAAATGCAAGCACTATTTTAAATCTATGAAAAATATTTTATTTAGTAATTACGCTTAATAAATCTGCAGTTCGTCTCTAACCCTGACTATCCAAAATATCCCGTATTTTCAATAAGAACTCGTCGGCCATGATAGGCTTTTGAATATAGTTTATGCCTTCTTCGATGATGCCCTTGCCGTGGATGACATTATACGTGTGGCCGCTGATAAACAGAACCTTTATGTCTGGTTTGTAAAGCCTCATTTCATTATAGACGGCCTTGCCGTTTTTCTTTGGCATAATAACATCAAGCACGGCGATATCTATGCTGTCTTTGAATTCAATAAACTTCTCGACCGCTTCCTGTCCGTCAACCGCCTCGATTACCTTGTAGCCGACGCGCTTTAGCACCTTGGTGGTTATCTTTCTTAGTGCGTCGTCGTCCTCTGAAAGGAGTATTGTCTCTGTCCCGCCAAGCTTTGATATATCGTTACGGGCTGCGGCCTGCTCTGCGATATTGCCCGCGGCGGGCAGATACATCGTAAAAACAGAGCCTTCCCCAATGGTACTATCCACCTCGATATGGCCGTTATGCAGCCTCACGATTCCATAGACTGTGCTTAGGCCCAAGCCTGTTCCCTTTCCAACCTCTTTTGTTGTGAAAAACGGTTCAAAAATCTTTGCCTTTGTGTCCTCATCCATGCCCGTTCCCGTATCGGCTACTTTAATGTAAACATGTTGAAACTCTGCGGCAAGGCCGTGAAGTTGGAATGACTCCGCTTCGACACATCCAAGTTCTATGGTGAGAAGACCGCCTTCCGGCATAGCGTCTCTGGCGTTTGCGGCCAAGTTCATCAGGGCCATCTCTATGTGAGTCTTGTCTGCCATTACCATAACATCCGGGGTTTTAACTGTCGTCCTAATCTCTATGTCTTCGCCAATAAGCCGCATAAGGAGCTGTTCTACGTGGCTTACGAGAACTGAAATATTTGTCGGCTTCAGTTCGTAGATGTGCTTTCTGCTAAAGACCAGAAGGCTTTTGGTTAGGCCTGCAGCCCTTTCTATCGAGGCATGTATGTGGGCGGCATAACCGGCTGAGGTGACATCGTCTTTGAGGCGTATCTTAAGCAGATACACATAGTTTGTCATTGCCGAGAGGATATTGTTGAAGTCGTGGGCAATGCCGCCGGCAAGCTGCCCGATGGATTCCATCTTTTGCGCCTGCAAGAGTTTGCTTTCAAGTTCTTTGCTTGCGGTTGTGTCAATGACGCCGGCCACCGCCCCTTCGTAGCCGCCAAGGGCATCCAATATAGGCGATGTCTCGATAGCGGCGTATAGTGGTTCGCCGTTTCTTTTCAGAAATTGCAGCTCTATCTGACCCTTTATTCCCTGGGCCAGGCGTGCGATACTATGGCGGCAGATGTTTACATATTGCTCTCCGACAAAAGAAAGCAGAGGCATTCCTGTCATCTCTTCCATCTCAAGGCCGAGCATTTCAGCCATGCGCGGGTTTACCAAAGTTATTGCGCCATCTTTATCTATGACTAAAATGCCGGCATGAGTCAACTCAAAAAGCTGCCGGTACTTGATTTCACTTTCTGTAAGGGCGGCCTCAACCTTCTTTCTTTCAATTATCTCTGCCCGCAGCTCATCATTAATCTTCATAAGGTCCTCGGTACGCTCTCTTACCTGGTCTTCAAGTGTGTCTTTATATCTCATCAATGTCTGTTCAAATTGCTTTCTCTCTATGGCCAGCGCATAAAGGTCGGCAATTCTGGCAACCGTATGCAGATTTCTCTCTGTATAGTTGAGTGGAGGGTTTGCCAGGGCAATTTGGCCAACCAGCGTATTACCAATCATAGAAGGCACTGAGAAGAAGCGTTCTATCGGTATATGGCCTGGCGGCACGCCGGTATGCCGCGGGTCGTCTTTGACAGAGTTGGACATAACCGGCTCTTTATTGTTCAGCACCCAGCCCCACAGACCTCCAAACTTTTTAAAGGTACAGGCCTTGCCCTCGATGTTGCAGTCATCCCATACGTCTTTGGTCATAGTCGGAGATATAAGATAACCGGTATCTGGCTCAATATAACCGGCAAAACCATATTTGCTGCCGGTAAGGCGTCTGGCATAATCTACGGCCATCTCTGATATCTCATCAATGGAACTGGACTTTATAAGCAGAGCCGACAGCTCGGCAAGGGCCTTGTTAATTTCAAGCTCATATGACAGCGCCTCTTCGACCCATTTTTTCTTTGTTATATCGCGCCCTATGGTAACGATGCCACGCCGTCTGCCGTCGGAGTAAAACACGGGCGCTTTCAGCACATCAAATATCGTTACCGAGCCGTTGGGGTGCGTTATAGATACTTCCTTGGTCATGGTCGCCCCTGCGGCCCACGCCAGGGCATCCATCTCACTGTTTGCCCTGAAACCATCTTTGTAGTGTTCGTTAGAGAGGGCTATCTCAGCGTCGGTTTTACCCTTATAATCCAAGATGTTAAAGTATTTGAGGACAAACTCGTTGGCCTCAAGCCATCTGCCGCTGCCGTCTTTAAAAAACACTATATCAGGCATAGCATTGATTAATCTTGCCAGTTCTTCTTTTGCCTCAACGGCAATGTCTTTTGCTGTCTCCAGTCTGATTGCGCCTATGTAGAAGATCAAAAACAAGGCGCACAGCGCTGCTGTAACCGTTATACCGAAGGTTCTATGTTGTCCAATGGTCTTATTTGGAGCAAAAAGAACTATAGACCAGCCATCAATATCTATTGGTTCACGGATGAGCGTATAGCTGTGTCCATTAAATGAAATCATGCCGCCGTTTATATATTTATCGTTTAGAATTGATCTCAACGGTTTATTCCCAAACTGCCTTGAGTGCATCATGCCCAGCTCTTCATCTTTTGTCAGATGCCAGAGGCTGTGATTGGATAGGGCGGCATCGCCGGATATAAATACAACTCCGTGCGGGTCTATCAAAAAACAATATCGGTAGCGGCTGAAATCTTTCTCGATGTCGTCAATATCTTTTTTTATTGCGGCAATGCCTACGACTTTGTCATGGTCATCTCTTATGGGAGACGACACATAGTAGCCCCTCTTATTCGATGTTATGCCGATGGCAAAATAACGTCCGACGCCGCCGACCAATGCCTGAGTGAAATACGGCCTGAAGGCAAGAGATAAACCGATAAAGTTGTCCTCGCTGTGGCGGTTAGATGACATAATGACCATGCCCCTGGGGTCGAGAATGTAACAGACAGTCGCATGAAAAATTGTGGCATATCGGTCAAGGATGTCATTGGCCTTCCCTATGTCGCCGCCGGGCCTCAGAGCGCCTATGATTTGCGGTGACTCAGAGAGGGCCACAACTGCCTGCTCATAATTGTCTAAAACACCGAGGAGCCTGCTTTTGAGAATTTTAACAGTTGCAGTGCCATTTTGAAGGACTTCGTACTCAGCATGCTTCATCATATATGAAGTGAACATGAATCCGAAAGCGGCAATTGCTGCAAGCGACAACATCCCTATGGCTATATATCTATTTTTGCGATAGCTCATACTTAACCTCACCGCCATACCACTGAAAACTAATGAGAATGCGCCGGTTTATTGCAACGCTTGCCTTATAATAATACACAAACTGCCCGATGTCAATAGGCCGATGCCGTGAGTTTGACTATACACTCGCAGATATGTGAATATAGTTTAGTTGTCTATGAGGAAAAACCTATATAGTTCAAATGGTGATGGCAGATGAGCAGCTCCGGCTGGTCGGTTGGCGGCGTAATCTTAGACCTCTACGAGATAAAGGAAGTATTCACAAGCGGAGGCATGGGGCTGGTCTACCGCATATACCACAAGGGCTGGAACTCAGACATGGCAGTGAAGTGTCCGCGCCCTGAGTACTTCAAAACCGAGGTGCAGAAGAGCGGCTTTGAACGCGAGGCCGAGACATGGATGGCCCTGGGCCTTCATCCAAACATTGTCAGTTGTTACTATGTGCGCCGGATAGACGGCATTCCCTGTGTATTTGCCGAGTATCTGGATGGTGGGTCGCTTGGGGACTGGATAAAGCATGGCAGGCTCAAGTCCATTGATACCGTGATTGACATAGCGGTACAATTTGCAGTCGGCCTTCACTACGCTCACGAAAAGGGGCTTATCCATCAGGACGTAAAACCTGCAAACGTACTGATGACCTCCAATGGAACTGCTAAGGTTACAGACTTCGGACTTGCCCGTGCGCAATCTCTGACGGCCACCCTTGACGGCTCTGATGTAGAAGCCAGCCATGACGAGGGCAGACGCAGCCGATTATTAAGTTCCTCCGGCATGACGCAGGCATATTGTTCCTACGAGCAGGCCAATTTATCGCCCCTGACATTAAAGACAGACATCTGGTCATGGGGCGTTTCCATACTTGAGGTATTCATAGGAGGTGTCACATGGTTAAGCGGCAATGTTGCGGCCATTGTGCTTGAAGATTACCTGAGAAACCCGCCAACGGGCGCAAATATCCCAGATATGCCTAAGCGGCTCTCTGCGCTGCTAAGGCGGTGTTTCATGCAGGACCCTCAAGAGCGCCCCGCCGATATGCGGCAGATAATCACAGAGCTTAAAGAAATATATAAAGATGTAACCGGAAAGGACTATCCCAGAGGGGAGTATCTGACGGGGCGCCTCACGGCTGACAGCCTGAACAATCGCGCCGTTTCATTCCTTGACCTCGGACGCAAAGACGAGGCCGAGGGAATGTGGAAGGAATCCCTGCGCGTTGACCCCCGGCATGTCGAATCTGCATTCAATCTTGCCCTTTATGAGTGGAAGTCGCGCTCTATTTCAGAGCGGGATATATTTCGCCGGATTGAGGAGATTATCAGAAATCAAACTCTCAAACCCAGGGACTACAATCTGATTGGCAGGATGTATATGTTCTTTTGCGAATATGGCAGGGCAGTTGACACTATGTGGCGGGGGTTTAAGGAGGTCTCGGCCTCAGCCGAAGAAGTCAAGGCAATTGTCCTGGCCATGTGCGCCGAGGGCAGGCGCTCATCAAAAAAAGACGATACCGCCGCGATGTCCTTATGGAAAGATGTAGAGAAATACTCGCGTCTCTTGCTTGAGGGCAGCTCAAAGGATATACAGGTAATCGCCGCCCATGCCATGTCTTTGCTTAAACAGGGAAGAGCGGCTGAGTCCTCGGCCTTCTACGATGAGATGAAGGCCGAGGTCATTCAGCCTCCCAATTCAGTTTTGGCGGCTGCAGCCGGATATCTTCCCGGCTATGAGATAATACATACGCTTGAAGGCCATAGCGGCCTTGTCAGCGCGGTTGTTCTGTCAAAAGACGGCAAGCTCGCCATAACCGCCGGCACAGAAGACAGGTCTGTGCGCCTGTGGAAAGTGGATACCGGCGAGTGCCTCCATGTCCTTGAAGGGCACACCGACTGGGTAACCTGCGTGTGTTTCAGCGCAGATGAGACGGCTATTATATCGGGAAGCCTTGACAGGACGCTGCGTTTTTGGGATAGAACAAGGGGAAAATGCCTTAAAGTCTTAGAAGCGCACAAAGACGGCGTCACGGCCGTTACGGCCTCCGCCGACGGCAGGTATGTAATAAGCGGCGGCAATGATGCTGCCGTTCGTCTGTGGAGTTCAGGCAGCCTCATTCGTTCGTTTGAGGGACACAGCGGCAGGATAACATCGCTGTCAATGGGTCATAGAGGTCCCTATATCTTATCGGCAAGTAATGACAAGACAGTGCGCCTTTGTAATTTAGCTACAGGGAAATGCCTTGCAGTGATGACAGGCCACGACGGCGCCATAAACCACATAGCAAAGGCCGTCAACTCATCCCATATCCTTACATCAAGCGAAGACATGACAGTACGCCTGTGGGAGTCATCCACGGCTAAGCATCTCAGAACATTCAGCGGACATGAAGGGTCTGTCACAGCGGCTGCATTTATGCCGGGCGGCAGGTCTTTTATATCGGGAAGCGCTGATAACACGCTCTGCCGCTGGGACATTGAAAGCGGCCAAAGGGAATATGTATTAAAAAGATTTGAAGGCCCCTCACTGGCGCTAAGCGGCGACGGCAAGACTGCCATCTACTCTATGTGGAACGGCGCACGGGTGATAAATTGCCTGAATCGGTATGTCCTTCCATATGCCATAGCCGTCCCGGTATCAAGCGAAGAGGCCGGCAAACGCGAGGGCGGATTTCAAACAATTTTAGACGAGGCACAGAGGTTGATGAAAGAGGGAAACCTCCACACGATACCGCAGTTGATAGGAAAAGGCCGTCAAATAAAGGGTTACGAAAGAGACAGAGATGCGCTGAAAATCATGGAGAGCCTTTCGCGCGTGTTTCCTAAACTAAGAGTACAGGGGGCGTGGGAGTATGCGGTGTCGGGCGGGCAAAATGGCGCTGTCAACGCCGTAGTCGTAAGCGATGACGGCAGACATCTGATAACAGGCGCAGATGACGGCTCTGTGGCGTTGTGGGAGCCGGCTTCAATGAGATGCCTGAAAAGTTTTAAAGCACACAAAGGCGCTGTCAATGCCGTGGACAACTATGGTGGATTAATAATATCAGGCGGCGATGACGCCGCCCTTCGTCTTTGGGACATGGAAACAGGGCAGCGCAAATGGGCATTCAAAGGCCATAGCGCCGCCGTAACGTCGGTTTCCATAAGCCAATGCGGCAAGTTTGCCATATCGGGAAGCCTTGACGGTTCTATTGTCCTGATGGACATAAGAAACATGCAGCAGTTACGCATCTTTTCCGAACGAATGAGCCGGGTAACCTGTGCGATATTAACGCCCGACCTTCGCATGTGCATAGCCGGATATGAAGATGGCGGCGTAAGGGTATGGGATGTTGACACTGAAGAGTGCCTTTCGCAGATGAAACCCTACAATAACAGCGTGGCCTCTCTTGCAATCGGCCCCGACCTAAAATATATAGTATCTACGGGGCAATTTGACAACAATTTTCACACATTTGACCTTATTACAAAAAAAGTCATCCGTTCTTTCAAAGGCCACACTGCAGGTGTGATGGCTGCCCGGTTCAGCCCCGACGGCAGATTCATAGTCTCAGGCAGCCTCGACGGGACAATGCGCCTGTGGGACTGTGCCACAGGCCGCGTCAGCCGCACATTTACAGGTCATACAGGGGGGGCGCATTCTG
>JAKOEO010000015.1:27813-30156 GCA_022321325.1 Candidatus Magnetominusculus sp. LBB02
GCCACAGGCCGCGTCAGCCGCACATTTACAGGTCATACAGGGGGGGCGCATTCTGTATGTTTCAGCCCCGACGGTTGGTTTGCCTATTCAGGCAGCGCCGATTGCAAGCTGCGGTCTTTCTATATAGACTGGGAGATAGAGGCCAGAGACATTAAGGACTGGGATGACGGGGCAAGACCGTATGCAGAGCAATTTATAGCGATTCATACGCCGTTTATAAATAATTCGTTTACAAGACGTGGTGAGCCGCTTTGGCAGGAGCTGGACATCTCATCATTTCTCACAGAGCTTAGTCTGCGCGGCTATGGATGGCTGAGACCAGACGGCGTTGCCGCCAAATTGAATGAACTCAAAGAGGAAGCGGCCACAAGGTGGCGGCACAGGGAGGAATCATTCAATGCCGCTATAGCGAAGGCGGCGGAGTTAATGGCGGAGGGAAATTACCCTGCCGCCTATGATGAGCTTAACCGGGCGCGTTCTATTGATGGTTATAAACAAGAGACAGCGGCCCTCAGGCTTTATGGTCAGATGTCTATGGTCTTTCCTAAGACATCACTTTTGGGACACATCAGACAAAAAGTGCTGCGAGGACACGGAGGCGCTATAACGGCGGCGGCCTTCACAGAAGATGAGCTATATGCCGTCACTGCCTGCAAAGACAACCGCGTTCGCATATGGGACCTGACCGCCGGAAAGTGTATCTTATCGCTAAGCGGCGCCACTGTTACAGCACTGGTTGTCCACGGCAGCGAAAGCGTCGTCTCAGGGGATATAGACGGCGTAGTGCGCCACTGGGACATAAAGACTGGCGCAGTGCGCCGGGTGTTCAGAGGTCATAGCGCCGAGATTAATTCGCTTCAGCTAGCGCGTGGAGGCAGGTTTATTTTCTCTGCAAGCAAGGACGGCATGATGATTCTATGGGACGCTTTAAGCGGGCAGCGCGTTAAGGTATATAAATGCCCGTCAGGCAGCCTTACCTGTGCCGCAATAGACGAAGACTTGTCATTTATCGCATCGGGAAGTTCTGATAGGCTCATCCGCCTGTGGGACTGCAAGGGTGGCGGCATAGCAAGAGTTCTTTCAGGCCATACAGATACGGTAATGGCAGTGGCGATAAGTCCTGACAGTACGTTTATAGCATCAGGGGGGGCGGCAAGAAGGGTGCGCCTGTGGGACGGCGCAACCGGCAAAAACATAGCCACATATGAGGGACACAGCGGCGCGGTTACATCCATACAAATAACTCCTGACAGCAGGTTTATTATCTCCGGCAGTGCCGACTCATCCGTCATTCTTTGGAATAAGACGCAGAACTCCCCCTCTGCCGCGTTTGGCGGCCACACGGCCGCACTGACCTCAGTTTCCATATCTGCCTCTTCAGGTATGATGATAACGGCAGGGGATGACCGCACAGCCTTTGTTTGGCAGATGCAATGGGCCTTTACCATCAGGGATTTTACTGACTGGGTTGACGGGGCGCTGCCATTTCTAAATAGATTTATCTCAAACCGCCGCAACATTGTAAACGACACGCTGACAGATGTAGGGACGCCGGAGTTTAAAGACGAGGACATGGCAGTACTCATGGATAAGTTGAGACAGAGGGGGTTTGGATGGCTCTTAGCCGAGGGTGTCGCAGCCAAACTCGCTGAACTAAAAGCAAGGTTAGAGGCCGACTGCAATGAAAACACAGCTCAATATAAGCGTCTCATAAAATCTGGAGTTGACCTTATCAGGGACAAACACTATGCAAAGGCAATTGAGGCCATCTCAAGCGCCCACGCACTAAAGGGTTTTCAACGGGAGGATGAGCCGCTCAGACTTCTCGATAAAATGCACAGCGTATTTCCAAGGACAAAACTCTTAGACGTATGGCGGATAAGCCAGCTCACGGGTCATCGCGGCAAGATAACGGCAATAGCCGTACTTTCAGATAACAAACACGCCATAACGGCAGGCGCTGATAAGACGCTGCGTCTTTGGGATATCAGTACCGGCAGCTGTATAAGGGTATTACAAGGGCACACAGGCGGGGTTACGTCTGTGGCCGTAAGCGCTGACAATCGTTTGTGTATCTCTGCGGGTTCTGACGGCACTATGCGGCAGTGGGACATTGTAAGCGGCGAATGCGTACGCGTCACTGAGGCGCACAAACAAGAAGTAAAAGCGGTCGTTACCGCCCCGGATAACCGCCGTCTGCTGTCTGTCGGTGCTGACGGCGTAGTGAAACTTTGGGATTCATTTACCGGCGAATGTATAAGCCAATTCTCCGCTGATAAGCCCGTGGCAGTTGCGGTCAGCCCGGACGGCATGTATTGCTATACCGGAGGGACAAGCGCGGAA
>JAKOEO010000015.1:30256-55364 GCA_022321325.1 Candidatus Magnetominusculus sp. LBB02
TCTGGCATACGGGAAGTCTGACGGCAATAGCTATAAGCCCGGACAGCCGCTACATCGTCACAGGAGGCAGCGACACGGCAGCCGCCGTATGGTACTTACATTGGCAGACAGCCGTAAAACAACCGGCGGCCTGGGATGACGGGGCGCTGCCATTTGCAGAGATATTTCTGGCGCTCAGGTCTGTGGGCAAATTTCCACCTGTGAAAAAACCGCACTGGACAGAGGACGAACTAAGGGAACTTCTCAGGGAGATGTCTCTGCACGGCTATGGCTGGCTGTCAGCAGCGGGAATAACAAATAAACTCAACGAGATGGCGGCAAACTGGAAGACCATCCTGTCAGACAGGAGGTATCTATTCGAGAAGGAATTCAGAACGGGGCGCTGATGGAAGGACAGTTACCGCTAAATAAAACGCGTCTTGTCCAGGCATGGATAGAAATACGCAGGGATGAGCTACTGGCAGACTGGGAGCTTGCCGCAACAGGCAATGAAATATTTAAAATAGAGCCTTTGAGGTAATTTGTAAAACATGAACCCAAGAGTCAAAGAAGTATTTTCAAACGATGATTATACATTAAAAGTCATATTTGACAACGGCGAGGTGGGAATATTTGATGTCACGCCTTATTTGGATATGGGCATTTTCAAACAATTAAGAGACCGCGGCGTGTTCAACTCTGCAAAGGCGTTCTTAGGAACTGTCCAATGGGGCAATGGTTTGGATTTTTGCCCTGATACAATATATTTAGAAAGTAAGAAATCAAAAGATTAAAGATTACAAACACTCTTCTCTGACAGACTTCTCTCTGTTGGCATAGATATTTCTCTTCAGCTCCTCAGTATCAACATCAGCCCATGAACCAAAGGCAGTGTCCAAAGCCTCATTGATACTTGCTGATTATATTATAGCTTAGCTTGCTAAGAATAATACTTTGATAATCACATAGACAGATAACTAGTCTAATACCAATTTGCATTCATACAAGTAGATTTTCACTCACCGACAAAACCCTGTCGCCCCCGCCTGTCATTCCAGCCTTCGAGCGGCAATCCAGTCCTTACGCTATTTTCTCTACATCCTCAATCCCTCGCCATATCCGGCGTCTGTTGATTATTTTTTGGCATACTAATTGCAGACTAATGATTTTATGACAATATGCCGATACTATATCTTATGGACGTATGGAGAGACAAACCAATGAAAATCAGTGATTTGAGACAGAAGGTAGTGTCAGAGTTTGACGGCTTATGTCAATTAATTGACAAATCAATGACGTTTTTGGACAGCTTCATATTATTAACCCCTCAGGCTATGGACGGTCTGCCCACGGCAAAAAGACATAGGAGAAGAAATATGAAAAGATGTGATTCATGTAATACTAACCTTATTCTTAAAGTCCAGTATGAAAGTGGCAACATGTTTACCTGTCCATGCTGCGATTCAATATTTTTCTTCCCTGTTTACGAAGACCGCTATACACGGCAGTTCGCCGATGCCTTCGCCGAGGTTAAGTAAGGCCTACGCGGCATATTGATTGAATGATGCAGGGCGGACACAACGGCGCCGTTTGTCGGCTACCTGTTAAATAAGAGGACGAAGCTCTTGAATATCTCAGCTTCAAAGTGGTTTAACATTTGTTCTTTCATCAGCGTTAGGGCGTCAAACGGGCTGAGGCCCTGCTTGTATGACCGTTCTGCCGTTATGGCGTCAAATATGTCCGAGATACAGCCAATCTTGCCATATGGGTGAATCTCACCTTTCTTTAACCTGCGTGGATAACCCGTGCCGTCCTCTCTCTCATGGTGCTGCATTACGATTATTTTACTCTCCTCGCTTAGCTCATTGGCCATTTCCAGTATCTTATATCCCTGATATGGATGCGTGCGCATCTTAAACATTTCGTCATCTGTCAGCCGGCCAGGTTTATTGATTATCTCAGGCGGCACCTTTGTCTTGCCTATGTCGTGAAGAAAAAACCCCGCGCCAAGTTCGTGCATGTCGTGTGCGTCAGAGTTTTTAAATATCTCCTTCGATACCATAATAGAGAGAATCCCCACGTTTACAGAGTGGGTATATGTGTAAAAGTCGTGCGAGGTTATGTGTAACAGGTAGCCGGAGGTCTCAGGCTCCCTTAAAATCATGTCAACCAGGCCTGCTATCCCCTGTTTCGATACCTTAATATTCTCTGCTGTGGGGCTTTCCAGCATCTTGCCCATCAACTGAAGGGATGATTCATAGACGCGCTTTGCCTTTGCCTCTTTAGGCATCTTTGTATCTTCAATTGCCTCTTTAAGTTCATCTGTCATCAATTTATTCGGGTCCCACACCTTAGGAGGGGTCATGTCTTTATCTGAATGGCTGACGTATTCAAGGCTTTCTATGTTTAATAACGATTTGTCGGTATCAATGATAACGGTATCAAAGCCGTGGTCTATGATCTTCTGGATTTGTTCGGCGCTGCTTAGAATAAATTCGTTTCTGATAAATGGATGCCGCAGCCATGACTCCGGAATCTTTACATACATCCCTACCTGAAGTTCCTTTGCGGTGATTGTTTTAATCATATCACAAGAGCTGAAGCGGTGGTTTATTGCCTCCAGAGTAATCAATATTATCGCTGACCTTAAACTGTCCCACAATTTGCTGTAAGCCAAAAGAGAGGTCTGAAAGGTCTGATGCCGAGTGCGCGATATGGTCTGAACTCAACGATGTCTCCTGAGAGACGTTCGCTATGGATTCTATGTCGCTGGTGATTGTCTCCGAAACGCTGGACATCTCCTCGGTTGCCGAGGCTATCTGCTCTACCATTACCTGAAGCGACGAGATACTGGCCACGATTTTATGAAGCGATTCTCCGGCGCTGCTTACATTTTCTACTCCGGTCTCCACCATCACAGTGGCGCCTTCCATCGAAGAGACAGCCATTTTCGTACCATCCTGAATTGAAATGATCATCTTGCTGATTTCAGTTGTGGCCTTGGTTGTCCTCTCGGCAAGTTTTCTCACCTCATCGGCAACCACTGCAAATCCGCGTCCCTGGTCTCCAGCCCTTGCCGCCTCAATTGCGGCGTTTAATGCCAGCAGGTTTGTCTGGTCTGCGATGTCTTTAATAACTTTTACGATATCTCCGATTTGCCTTGAATGCTCCCCCAGGGACGATATCAGTGCGGCTGACTCTCCTACTGCCTGCGCTATGCCCTTGACCTCAACTATTGACTTATCCACTATCGCCTCGCCGTCCTTTGCCTCTTTCGCCGTTTCTGACGCAGAGTATGCTATGTTTGAGGCGTTTCTGGCTATATCAATAACAGTCTGCGACATCTGAGTTGCACTCGTTGCAATTTGCGCAGACTTTCTGGACTGTTCGTTCGCCCCAAGAGACATCTGCTCGGCGCTGGTCTTTAAGCGGTCGCTGGATGTGGCAACCATGTCGGCAGACTGTTTTATCTTTTTTATCATGCCATTGAGATTGGCAGCCATCTCGCCCATTGCGGCAAGAAGTTGACATGTCTCATCTTTGCCATGAGGGGCTATATGCACCGCAAGGTCGCCGTCTGATATTCTGCGCATAACATGTATTCCATCAGTCAATGGTTTCATTATCCCCTTGATTACCAGCGTGGCCGCTACTGTCATAGCTATTGACCCTACTACGGTTACTATTAGTATCAGTATCTTCATAAATGAGATAGTCTTCTGAGAGTGTTCGTAGTCATCTTTTGCCCTTGCCGTCATCATTTCAGATAAACTGTCAAAGTCTTTCTCCACAACATCTGAAAGCGGCCTGAATTTATTGTCATAGATTTCTCTGGCCTCATCATATCTATCGTTTCTTATCGAACTTAGTATCGGCTGCAGGGCTTCACTGACAAAGGCCTCCCTGTCCATTTGTACCTTTGACACGAATTTCCTCTGTTGCTCAGGCAGTACCCCGGATGTGTAGATAGTCCACTGTTCAGTTATCGTTTTAATCCCCCCGTCAATTAACTGTGTTCTTTCAGCTGCCTCTGCCTTGTCTTTGGATATCAATAGCTTTGAGATATTAAGCCTGTTACGCTCGAAATTTTTGGTAATGACGCCCATTCTCTTTAGCGCAACCGCACCTTCTTCATAGCAATGCTGGAGTTTTGTATGCGTCATCATCATGCCGATTACACCCATGAGACTTACCGCAATAATCAGTGCAAAACCACATCCCGCAAGAACATAGAGCCTCGTGGCAACCTTTGCGTTTATCATATATCCTCCCTTGGCCAGAGAATCAAGCATTGCAAGCGCTACCGCCTCTTCACGCGGGCAGTAAAGCCCGGCGGCTTGGGTTTAAACGAACCAGGCCTGACCGTACTGGCGCGGTCTCTGCTGAAAGATCCCTTCTTCACTAACGATTCTTTTTTATCGTATTGGCGGCCGCCGGCATATGCAGCCGTACCGGCTGACAACAAAAACACTGCCGCCATAATTATCATAACTACCCGTCTCATCCCATGCCTCCATCTATGCTGCCTTTAATAACTAACGCTCCATGAATACTAACATATATGAACATATTTCTCAATTAAAACTTTAGAATAATCCCAAAGCCGCTACCATTTTATCACAGCCGACGCCCATGTCAGTCCGCCGCCGAATGCCTCCAGAAGGATATAGTCGTTTTCCTTTATGCGGCCTGATGAGGCAGCCTCATCCAGCGCTATAGGGATTGAGGCGGCAGAGGTATTGCCGCATCGGTCAAGATTGACCATTACCCTGTCCATGCCAACTCCAAGCCTTGAGGCCGTTGCCGAGATTATCCTCAGGTTGGCCTGATGGGGTATCAACAGGGCTATGTCGGAGGCCTTGAGGTTATTTTTTTCAAGGGCGTCAACGACGAGCTTTTCAAGCGTCCTTACTGCCACTTTAAATGTCTCATTGCCCTTCATTTTTATGTAATACATGCGGTTTGCCGCGGCCTCTTCCGAAGGGGGATACTTAGAGCCTCCACCGGGAAGATTAAGCAATTCCCAGTATGAGCCGTCTGAGTGTATATCAACTGACATAATGCCGACACTGCCGTCAGACGCTTCAATTATAACTGCCCCTGCGCCGTCGCCAAAAAGCACGCATGTGTTTCTGTCTTCCCAGTCTGTGAATCTTGAGAGCGCCTCAGCCCCCACTAACAATATTCTTTTATACATACCGCTTCTGATATAGGCATTGGCGGTTGAGAGGCCAAATAAAAACCCGGAGCAGGCAGCGTTAATGTCAAAGGCCGCCGCATTATGGGCGCCAAGGCGGTTTTGCAGAAAACACGCCGTTGCGGGTATAGGCATATCGCCGGTAATCGTAGCCACGATGATTAAATCCAGAGAATCGGCTGAGAGCCCTGCGCGGCTAAGGGCTGCCGTTGCCGCTTCATATGCAAGGTCAGATGTATTTTCGCCCGCGGCGGCAATTCTCCTCTCTCTGATTCCCGTTCTTTCTAATATCCACTCATCGGAAGTCTCAACCATCTTCTCAAGGTCGGCGTTGGTCAACCTTCTCGATGGCACATAGGAGCCGGTTGCGATAATTTTAGCTGTCGGCAATTTCTTGTTCCCTTTCGTCAATGTTTTTTTGCAGCATGGCGATCTCCCCTGAGATTACCTTGTTAATATTCACTGTTGCAAGCTGGTTGGCTACTTTAAGGGCGTTTTTTATCGCCTTTGACGTAGAGCGCCCGTGGCCTATTATGCACGTGCCGTTTATACCAAGCAGCGGCGCGCCTCCGCTTTCGTCGTAGTCTGTCCTTCTCTTAAAACCTTTGATAGCGGGCTTCATAAGCAGATACCCCAGTTTGCTTGCAACTCTGCCTGATATCTCGGCCTTGAGCATCTTCATTATCGCCTCTGCAAGCCCCTCGGATACCTTCAGTATGGTGTTTCCTATGAACCCGTCGCACACGACGACATCGGCAAGGCCGGTAAAGACATCCTTGCCCTCGATGTTACCGATAAAATTAATATTTGCCGTCTTCAGGAGTTTGAAAACCTCTTTGGTCAGCTCATTGCCCTTGGTGTCTTCCTCGCCTATGCTCATGAGGCCGACCTTAGGTTCTGTAACACCGAAGACCGCCTTATAATAGGCGCTTCCCATGAGGGCAAACTGGAGCAGGTTTTCCGGCTTGCAATCAACGTTTGCGCCTGCGTCAATAAGCAAAAAGCGCCCCTTTACTGTGGGCATGAGGACGGCAATTGCCGGGCGGTCAACGCCCGGGGCCTTTTTCAGCACGGTCAGCGCCGTTGCCATTGTTACGCCGGAGTGGCCTGCGCTGACAACCGCCTCTGCAGCGCCTTTTTTTACCGTATCTACAGCTACTCTTATTGACGAGTCCTTTTTCTTTCTGAGGGCATGCGATGTTGACTCATCCATGCCGACCACCTCTGAGGCATGTTTTACGGTTATCCTCTGTTTATCATAATTTCTTACGGCACTCAGGCGCTTCCAGAGCGCCTCAGAATCGCCAACCAGCTCTACGCTGATATCGCCATACTCCTCAACGGCCATAAGCGCCCCTTCCACATTAATACCAGGGGCGTTGTCGCCTCCCATTGCATCCAGCGCTATCTTCATTGTGAGTGCCTACTCTTTCTCTACTACTGCCAGTACCTCTTTACCGTCATACTTGCCGCAGCCAAGACATACGCGGTGCGGGGCTTTGAATTCGCCGCAGTCGGGGCATTTCACCACCTGAGGCAGGGAACCCTTCCAGTTTGCCTTTCTCTTGTCTCTTCTTGATTTTGAATGTCTCGATGTTGGATTTGCCATTTATGCTCCTTTTGTTTTATTGGCCGCTCTGGCGCCATTGATGAGTGCTTTTAAGGCGTAAAACCTCTCGTCAGAAGGACGCTTTACGCATTTACAATGCCCGATATTCAAGTTTTCCCCACATGCAGGACATAGCCCCTTACAGTCAGAGCTGCACATCGTCTGCATCGGTATGTTTAAAATCACCTGCTCTTCCATCATACGATTTATGTCCAAAAGACCGTCTTCATAAAAATATAAGTCCAGCTCATCGCCTGACAACTGCTTATCATCCTCAGTGAGAGAAGATGCTGGGACGCACGCTAAAACCACATCTATCTTAAAACCGTTTTCAAACTCCTCAAGGCATCGGCTGCACGTTGATCTGGCCTCTACGGCTGCCCGGACCTCCGCCACCACCTCATCTGCCATCACACGAAGACCTATCTGCCCGCACAAACGGCCATCCATCGTCGTACGACCCTTCGTCAGAGGTATATCCACCGTAACCGTCTGCCCCTCAACCGGTATGTCCTTTATCCTTATCTGCATATTGCCGCCGCTTTTATCATTATAATAATGTCCCGCGTGAAAATAAACGCAAACTTGATTATAAATGTTACAATTTAAACTTGTCAAGGAACTGTGAAAATATGTATAATCCGTGAAAGCCTAAGGAGGAATCAACATGAGAAATCAAACGCGGACGCTATGGAAGAGATAAACGAACTAATAGAACAGCGAAAGAAGAAACTTGCCGACCTCAGGGCATCAGGCATTGACCCCTATTATGAGAGTTTTCAGGCGGCAGACTATGCCAGAGCGCTCTTAGATAAATACAATGAACTTGACCATGACGCCCTTGAAAGTCTTAACCGGAGCAGTTCGGTTGCCGGACGAATCCTTGCAATGAGAAACTTTGGAAAGCTGGCCTTTGTTCATATCTCAGACGCCTCGGATGAGAAAATCCAACTCTGTTTTGCCAGAGACATCTTACAGGATAGATTTCCCATTATAAAAAAATTTGACGTAGGCGATATAGTAGGCGTCAGCGGGCGGCTATTCAAGACCAAAACGGGAGAGCTTACCGTAGAGGTACAGGACTTTAAGATAGTGTCTAAGTCTCTTCGTCCGCTTCCTGAAAAATGGCACGGGCTTACTGATGTAGAGACGCGCTACAGGCAGCGGTACGTGGATCTCATCGTAAACCCGGCGGTGAAAAAGACCTTCGCCATGAGGAGCAAGATTCTGAAGGCTATCAGGGATTTTCTTGAGCTTCGCGGTTTTATCGAGGTCGAGACCCCGATGATGCACCCAATTGCGGGCGGGGCCGCGGCAAAGCCCTTCAAGACGTTTCATAACGCGCTGGAGCTTGACCTGTATCTGCGCATAGCCCCTGAGCTGTATTTAAAGCGTCTGCTTGTGGGCGGCTACGACAAGATATTTGAGATAAACAAGAACTTCAGAAACGAGGGCATATCCACAAAGCACAACCCAGAGTTTACGATGATAGAGTTTTATATTGCCTATAAGAATTACCAGTACCTGATGGGCTTCACAGAGGAGCTAATCTGCGAGGCTGCGATGCGCTCTGTGGGTACATTAAAGTTTAAATACGGCGAGTATGACATAGACCTCACGCCGCCCTGGCAGAGGCTCACGTTTTTTGGTGCGCTTGAGGAAAAGGGACTTCCTGAGGCGGTAGCGCGCGACCCCGAAAAATCTGTCCAATGGGCGCGGCAAAATGGTATCAATATACCAAAGGACTTGCCCAAGGGCAAACCAATATTTGACGAGATATTTTCAGAACTTGTCGAGCCTGAGCTTATTCAGCCTACGTTTATCACTGATTATCCAGTGGAAATCTCCCCGCTGGCAAAACGCAAAAAAGACAACCCGGCACTTGTTGACAGGTTTGAGTTGTTTGTTGTCGGCAGAGAACTGGCAAACGCCTTTACAGAGCTTAACGACCCGCTTGACCAGAGGGAGAGGTTTATGCAGCAGGCCGAGGCCAGACGCCAGGGCGACGAAGAGGCGCAGTCTATGGACGAGGATTTCCTACGGGCGCTTGAGTATGGCATGCCCCCAGCGGCGGGCGAAGGCATCGGAATTGACCGTTTGGTTATGCTCCTTACAGACTCCCACTCAATCAGGGATGTTATCTTGTTTCCCCAGCTAAAGACTGAGCAGTGAGACTAAGCTATCCATTTTTCATAGCTCTGCGCTATTCCAGATCGAGGAAGAAAAACAGGGGCGTATCGTTTAACACCGTTATATCAATCGGAGGCGTGGCGCTTGGCGTCATGGCCCTTATCATCGTGCTTTCTGTAATGAGCGGCTTTCACGAGGACTTGCAAAGGAAGATACTTGGCGTAAACACGCATATCATAGTGCTTAATTATGAGGGCAGGATAAGAGATTACAGGGAACTCGCAGACAAAATAAGGGCTATGCCGCATGTTAGCGCCGTCTCGCCGTTTGTGCTTGGGCAGACTATGGCCTCACGGCAGAAAAAGGCACAGGGGATTTATCTTCGCGGCGTACACCCGGCCTTGGAGCAGACCACTACAGACATCGGCAAGTACATAAAGCACGGCGCGGTAAATGCCCTTAACGACGTAGAAAACGGCATTGTGATAGGCAAGGAACTCGCATCCAATCTGGAGGTCTCAGTGGATGACGAGATTAATATCATCCAGCCGATGGGAGATGTCGGTCCTCTGGGAATGCTGCCCAAGATCAGGAAATTTAAGGTGGTGGCGATTTTCGAGGTCGGCATGTTTGAGTATGACGCCAATCTTGCGATAGTCTCCATGCAGTCGGCTCAGAAATTCTTTGACATTGGAGACTCCGCAAGCGGCGTTGAGGTCAAGCTTGACGACATATATAAGGCCGAGGCCGTGCGCACATATATTAACAAGGCACTTGGCTACCCGTATAATGCGCGCGATTGGCAGCAGATGAACAGGAATCTGTTCTCGGCGCTCAAACTTGAGAAATTCGCCATGTTTGTCATATTAATACTGATTGTGCTGGTTGCGGCGTTTAATATTGTATCTACGCTGATTATGAACGTAATGGAGAAGCAGCGCGAGATTGCCATATTAAAGACGATGGGCGCTACAAACTCCGGCATAATGTGGATATTTATGATTCAGGGGCTGTTTATCGGCCTTGTTGGCACGACAATCGGCCTTTTAGGCGGCTCTATAACCTGCTTCCTACTGGACTCATATGAGATTATTAAACTCCCCGCGGACGTGTACTACTTAAGCCACCTGCCGGTAAAGGTGAAGCTTCTGGATTTCATGCTGATTGCCGTATCGGCCTTGACAATAAGTTTCTTATCAACCATATATCCAGCCTATCAGGCGGCAAGGCTCAATCCGATTGAACCCTTGAGATATGAATAAGGGGCAAGGCATTGTTTAAACTAATAGGGCGAATTATAATGATAACGTTCATCTCGGCGGCGGGCTTTTTGTTTATAGCATATCGCTATGGCGGCGATAACTTCAGATGGTTAGGGGATGAGATAGCATACGCCGCCCGCGACGCTAAGGCATTTATGTACGATGCGGCAGATAAGGCCGACGATATAGGCCGGCGTATGCACGCCGTTGCGGGTACTTACAAAAAGACAGAGGAGGCGGTTAAGGAAATCCATAAGGCTGTCAGGACGGCAGAGGACAACAAGACAAATGATTGAAATAACTAATCTGACGAAATCATTCCCAACCGAGGCCGGTACGCTGACTGTGCTTAACAACGTGAACATGTCCATAGAGAAGGGGAAGATAATCTCGATAATGGGCGCATCCGGTGCGGGCAAAAGTACGCTGCTTCATGTTACCGGCACACTTGAGCGGCCAACCTCAGGCGAGGTCTCCTATAATGGCAGCAATGTCTTCCAACTTGACGACTCCGGGCTTGCCGCATTCAGAAACAAGACAATTGGATTTGTATTTCAGTTTCACAACCTGCTTCCGGAGTTTACCGCCATAGAAAACGCCACAATGCCCGGCCTTATTGCCGGCATGGACAGGGATGCCCTCAGGCGGCGCGGCGAGGCAATACTATCTGAACTTGGTCTGAAAGACAGGCTCTTGCACAGACCCGGCGAGCTCTCAGGCGGTGAGCAGCAGCGCGTAGCCGTAGCCCGCGCGCTGATACTTGACCCATTAGTAGTACTTGCCGATGAGCCTACCGGCAATCTGGATACAAAGACCGGCGAGATGCTCATTGACCTTCTGCTTGATATAAACCGCAGGAAGGGGACGACATTCATAATAGTAACGCACAACGAGGCATTCGCAAAGAAGACCGACATTATTTATATGATGGTAGATGGGACGCTGAAGACTTGACGTCATAACGACACGACAGGGGCAGCATAATCTGATAGGAACGTTTGACAATGTGAAGTTCGTATCGCTCAATACAAAGCTGACGGTGTTTGGCCTGTTTTGTCTGATAATGCTTGGCGTGAGTTTTTATTACGATTTACGAAGCACCGGCCAGATAAGCGAAATATCGCTTAGTCTTCAGAAGGCTGCAGAGTTGAGATGGCAGATGAGCCAATTCAATATGACCGGGGAAAACACAAACACGCTTGATACGCTGGTTGCGCAGCTGCCGTCAAATGACTTGCTCAACAGGTATAACGCCCTGAGGGGCTCAGCCCCGGACAAGAGGTCACTTTCGGAATTCAATACGGCGCTGGATGCCTTTACATCTGCCATGCAGGCTGATTACCAGAGGAAACTTGCCGCCCTAACCCACGTCATACTTTACATGGCAGTATTTTTTTTCTTCATGGTTGTATTAGCCATAATAGTGGCCCGCACCATTGTTACGCGTCCGCTGTTAAGAATAATCAAGGCGGTTGCAACAGTGGCCGGCGGGGATTTCCATACAAGGATAAACCTTAGGAGTAACGATGAGATAGGGCAATTGGCCAGATATTTCAATGTGATGACAGACGCCCTTGACAGCTCGTTTAACGAAATGGAAATACTTGCCTCGTTCCCTGAGAAAAACCCGTCGCCAATCTTAGGACTGCTGCGTCATGAAGGACAACTTATGATAACTTACGTCAATCCGGCGGCAGAGACGCTGTTAAACGCGGACAAGTTAGACAAGTCAGAGCTTATCCCTCCACGCCTTAGCGAGACGATAGAAAGGCTCATATCGGAAAATAAGGGCGCCGCCGTTTGTGAAATTACCGTAAAAGATAAGACATTTATTCAATACATCCATCTATTGAACGACAATGAGACAATAAGGATATTTTCTTATGACATAACAGAGCGTAAACTCATGGAAGACAGGCTGAAGAAATACGCTGATAACCTTGAGCAAAATGTTAAGGACAGGACAAAGGAACTGCATGACGCTAAGCTGCTTGCCGAGGCGGCAAGCAGGACAAAATCGGGCTTCCTTGCCAATATGAGCCATGAACTGCGCACCCCTCTTAACTCTGTCATAGGGTTTTCGCAAGTGCTGATAGACAGACTCTATGGAGAGCTGAATGCCCAGCAGGAACAATATCTAAATAACATACTTAACAGCGGCAACCACCTGCTTGCCCTGATAAATGAAGTCCTCGACTTATCCAGAATAGAGGCGGGCAAGATGGAACTTGAGAGGTCTCTGTTCAGAATTGGGCAGTTGATAAATTCCTCGGCGGCAATGTTTAAAGAACGCGCCATGGCAAAAAATATAAAGTTGACAGTGGAAATTGACGCAGCGGCGGATATAAATTTAGACGGCGATGAGCGCCGCATAAAACAAGTGCTGTACAATTTACTAAGCAATGCGATAAAATTTACAGACCGCGGCGGTTGGGTAAAGATAACCGTGAGCCTTATCTCACGCAGCGCCGGAGAGAGCTTCATAGAGACGGCCGTAGAGGACTCAGGCATAGGGATAATGGAGGGCGACATTAAAAGGTTGTTTGCCGAGTTTACGCAGTTGGACTCTTCGTACACGAAAAAATATGAGGGGGCTGGGCTGGGGCTTGCGCTTTCTAAGAAATTGATTGACCTTCACGGCGGCACAATCGGCGTAACGAGTGAATTTGGCAAGGGAAGCAGGTTTTATTTTACGATACCTGTTACAGGGCAATGAAGACAAAGATACTGGTAGTCGAGGAAAACGAAAATAACAGACTGCTGATGAGGGCAGTCCTAAGCTATCATGGCTATGATATAATAGAGGCGGCAAACGGCGAGGATGGTGTGCGCGCTGCGCGGCAATGCCTGCCCGGTCTGATATTAATGGACATACAACTGCCGGTTATGGATGGTTTTACGGCGATAAAGGTGCTGAAAGACGACCCTGCCACGCGGGCAATAAAGGCCGTAGCCGTTACCGCATACGCCATGAAAGGAGACAGGGAGAGCATACTTGAGGCAGGGTTTGACGGCTACATTTCCAAGCCCATAGACACAAGGGAGCTTCCTGAAATCGTAAAGAATTTTATCTCTCAGACATGAAAGACAAGAAAAGGAAAATACTTTGCGTTGACGACGAACCTGTCAACCTTCAGCTTCTGGACGCCTTTCTGAGGCCGCAGGGTTACGAGATTCTCATGGCTGAAAGCGGCGCTCAGGCAATTGAGCTAATTCGCATACATATGGTTGATATCGTGCTTTTGGATGTGATGATGCCGGATATGGACGGTTTTGAGGTTTGCCAATATATCAAACAAGACGAAAAACTTAGGCACATACCGGTGATTATAATGACGGCGCTTACAGATAAAAAGGAGCGCATACGCGGGATAGAGGCCGGGGCGGAGGAGTTCCTCAGCAAACCCTTGAATTTTGCCGAGGTCTTAGCGCGCGTCAGGATGCTAATCCAGATGAAGGCACTCAATGACAGGTTGAGTTTTGCATATAACGATATGGTAACGCTGACGGCCCATGGCGAGGGGCTGATGCACAGATTTGACCCTGTTAATTTCAACTTTCAGGCCTCGATAGATGATATAATGAAACAGACGTTAAAAAAAGGCGACGCAAGGCCGGAGAATATTATCGTTGGGGTTTTCAACGACAAGGACAACACATGGCAGTGGACAATGCACCGCTACGGGGCAGCCGACGCGGTATTTGAGACTGAGCCGCTTGCCGGCAGATACGAAACTCTCCTGACTTTTCCGAAGCGTGGCAGCTCTGCCACCTCTGTGCTAAATGAACAGGACATGGAAGGCTCTGAGCTTGCCGCCTTCTTAGCTGAAATGCACAAGTCCATTGCGCCAATTGATAACGTAGTTTCCTATGTAAGCGGCGCGCTGTGCATATTTGCGATAAACTACGGCTATGCGGTGTCTTCATTTGACGCCTCGGTACTAAATAATTTTGTAGTGCAGAGCCTGTTTCTTAAAAATCTCTCCGCACAAGTGCAGGAGACTGAGGACGCCTTTGAGTACATGGTGTACAGTCTCGCACGAGCGGCAGAGAGCAGTGACGAGGACACGGGAAATCATATCTTGCGCGTTGGCAGCTACTCGGCTACGATTGCTGAGTATCTGGGCATGGACACGAGATTTATTCAAACCATCAGGTGTCAGGCAACGCTTCACGACGTGGGAAAGATTCACATACCGGAGGTGATACTGAAAAAACCGCGGCAGCTCACGATGTCCGAGTGGCAAGAAATGAAACAGCACTCCGCCTACGGTGCAAAGATAATAGGCAGCCACTACCGGCTGTCAATGGCGGCAAGCATCGCCCTGACGCACCACGAAAAATGGGATGGCAGCGGCTACCCTAACGGCCTGAAAGCAGAGCAGATTCCCATAGAGGGAAGAATCGTCTCCCTTGCCGACATATATGACGCCCTGATAAACCCGCGCGTCTATAAGCCGGCCTTCAGTGCTGAGGCCACATACAACATCCTGACAAAAGGCGATGGCCGCGTAATGCCCCACCACTTTGACCCGCAAGTACTTGACGCATTCATAAACACGGCCTCACGATTTACAGAGATATACGAAGAGCTGAAAAATAAATAGACCATGGTGTCAGGTCTTAGCTATATTTGATATATCCCTGATTCGTCCTGATTTTATTACACCCTGATCTTGTGCTATAATGTAAGAATGGAATGCAGTGAAGCCATAAGCAGATTAAAACAGCACGAAGCCGACCTAAAGCGGCTTGGCATTGAGCATCTTTTCATGTTTGGTTCAACCGCACGCGGCGAGGCTCGTGAGGATTCCGATGTTGATCTGTTTTTCGACCATCCTGAAGGGTCAATAGGGCTTTTTGAGTTGATGGATATAAAGGATGCCGCCGCTGCAATCCTTGACTGCAAAACTGACATCATGACAAGGCGCAGCCTGCACCACGTTTTGCGGGAGCAGATCGAGAACTCTGCATTACAAGTGTTCTGATGACAAATCCATCACCGCTGCCACGCCTTACCGACATTATCGAGGCTATCACGCTTATTAACAATGAGATGGCTGACATAACGCTTCATGTATTTGGAAATGACAGGCGCAAGCAATGGTTGATAGAGCGTGGCATAGAAATTATCTCAGAGGCCAGCCGTCATCTGCCTGCCGAGTTGAAGGCGCGGCACACAGATATTCCTTGGGCAAAAGTGGCTGGCATAGGCAATATAATACGCCATGACTATGAGCACGTTGCACTTGATGTCCTGTGGCATGTGGTGAGGGACAATTTGCCTCTCTTAGAGAGGGTTTGCGAAGGAGAGCTGACGGTAGAAAAGGCGCGCTTAGGGACGGACGTAAATTAGCGGCAGCGATTGTTTTATTAGAAAAAACGATAAACGGTCGCTGTCCCTATTTTGTCCTATTGTCCTCTACTTTGTCCTCTTGGTCACTTTCTCCATCAAAGTGTTTACTTAAAGGGATTGTCTTCAACCGTGGCTAACCTATACAGCTTTGAAAATGGGTCAGAAGCAATAAGTTTCCTTAGCATGCCAGGGCTATCCGTAATTAAACCATCAACATTGAGTTTAAGAAACGCCTCAATATCCTCCTGAAGGTCTAGTGTCCAGGAATATACCATTTTAAAACTGTCACCTTTGTCACGCATAGAGACGGCCTCCTCGATTCTTTTCCAAAAAAATATGCGAGAAAGGAACGGAAGTTGTATCGAAATACCGTCGGCATACGTGTAATTTGTTATCTCAAGTGATTTATAAAAAACATCGGCATATTCGGGTTGGGTATATTCGTCCACCCCGACGGCAAATTTCTTAGGCAAGGTAGCCAGTCTCGCTGGCTGGAAAAATACATGTTCGTCTGCGGTCGCCTGTGAACGGGTAACGACAATTGCTGTATCCTCATATTGAGACGAATAATTATCCTGAATGCATTTAAACATCGCCAATATGTTGCCAGTTGAGTTTTTGGTATCAAACGCTATTAGCGCCGGAACATATGAGGGGCTTACGCTAAGCTGAAGCGTCAACCCCTTCAGATAATCAGCAAGGGATAAATCCCTGCTTGTCGTTCCTTCTCCCATATAAAAATCGCCATTAGTAAAATGGACATCTGGCTCGATAGCATTAGCTCCTGCTCGAAAACAATTCATAGCATCGGATACAGTGTTAGGATTATGTCCTATAATGTAAAACGGTCTCATCGCTCCACCCCATACTTATTGTCCGTTCGATGTACTGTCAAAAATCAATTTCGGTTCCTTGAATATTCCAAGCGTTGGCATCTGATTAGGATTAAGAGCAATTCGTCCAATTTCGCCTTCTCCTTTGTAGCACAACTGGCAATATTCAGAGCAGAATAATCGTTTTGTGCCCAGTATTGGACTTTTAACAAGTTGCTCTATCAACAGGTCGTACGCATAAGGGATACCGATATACTTGAAGGCTAGTATGCCAATTTCTTTGCGGTAGTCATCCGTTCCAACGTCATCTTTTAAAGGATACCACCATAATTTGCCGGAATAATTCTGGATGACAACGGAAAGGAGATGCAAAGCGGTGCCGGAACCAACGGCTTCGGTTGTCCAAACCCTATCCTCTGGTCCCTCATAAAGAGGAAAGCGAATCAAAAGGGAACTGTGATTCACATTAATACTATGTTGTTTTTCATACTCAGGACGATCGTTCTCCGTTTTCAGCTTTATCCCTTCACTTAATAGTGATGCCCCACTCCACTGAAGCAAGTCGCCAAATTTAAATTCTGGACGATACTGTTCGTAACTTTTCATGTCAGACATTTTACCCTCCTCTATAGAAATAAAATAATTTACATTTCCTTTTATTTGGATGATTATAATATCTAAGTTATAAATTTAGCAAGAGAAATATAATTTACAATATTAGGCAGAAAGAAGCATTTCGTCTAACCTTTTAGATTGTCCTTTGGAGAAAAATACCCTTATAAATCATGTACTTCTCTACAATAACCACCAATATGCAAAATATCATGCAGATTTTCATACTCTCTTAGAAGCTTGCTGTTATTAAATATCAACTGACATATCCCAATTATTAATAATGGACTTCGATGGACAATAGATCTAACGAGGAAGGTGCAGCGCTATGTTTTTCCCAAGCGATATGTCGTCAATATGCCCTGCCGCCTTGCTGTCTCTTGAGACGAAATGGAAGTGGATAACGTTTTTGGTCTCCGGCCCTAGTGCAGGGGTGTAAGCACTTATGAATTTGCCTTGATGGCTTTCCGAGTAAAATCCTATGATGTCAACCAATTCATTCTTTGTGATAAAGTGTTCCTTAGAATTAGCAAAGAGTTCCTTATTGATAGGCTTGCCATCGGTCCTGTCTATGTTGATATGCCATTTTATCAAATCAGCCGTGCCGGTTAATAAAAATGCAAACGGCTTACTGACGTCAATGCCCGCCTCCTCCGCCTTTGTCTTTACAAACTGCTGCAGGTCGGCATAGCCTTTGACTGAGTCGGGGACAGCTATGTCAGTCCATGTGGACTGTTCTGTCCATACAAGAAAGGAAGCGCCGTAGTTAAACGACTGCTCTAAGGTAAAATCATTGCCGCGTACCTTCGTTATATATGGTTTCGAGTCAAAAACTGTTATCTCGCCGTCTAAGCCGTCAATAGGGCCGATAGCATATAATGACTTTCGTCCTGCGAGTGAGTTTAGAGACATCACGGCATCTGCCTTGCCTGTCTTAAAGAAAGCGCTCTGTGCGCCTTCATACTCTACATTGCCTTCTTTTTGGGCAGCTGTGCCTACAGTTATAAACACTAAGAAAAATAGTGCCGCAATGACAAATACCCTCATCTTTACACTATCCCCTTTTTCAAAATATCGTGGATATGAATAATCCCTTTGACCGTGCCGTCGGCATCTGGCACTAACAGCGATGTAATTGAGTGCTTTTCCATGATTGACAGCGCCTTTGCCGCAAGCTCATCCTCTGATATGGTGCGGGGATTTACGGTCATTACTTGTGAGACTTCTCTGTCATAGAGGTCTTTTCCCCATGTTTGAAGCCCCCTTCGTAAGTCGCCGTCTGTTACTATGCCAAGCAAGCGCCTCTGTGCGTCAATAACGATTGCCAGCCCAAGCCGCTTTGACGATATCTCTATTACCGCCTCCATCAGCTTCGTCGTCGGGGAAACATATGGCAACGCGTCACCAGTTGCCATGATGTCTTTTACTTTTATCAAAAGCCGCCTGCCCAAGCTTCCATCCGGATGTAAACACGCAAAGTCATCCTGCTTAAACCCGCGTTTCTTTAAGAGCACAACCGCAATAGCATCTCCCATCGCCGCAGCCGCCGTGGTTGACGACGTGGGCACAATCCCCAATGGACATGCCTCCTTCTCCACAGATATGTCAATGGCCACCATCGCAGCCCGTGCAAGCGTGGAGTTGATATTGCCAACAAGAGAAATCAGGCTTACGCCAAAGCGCTTAAAAAACGGTATCAACTGTATTATCTCATCTGTCTCGCCGCTATTGGAAATAGAGATAATCACGTCGTCGCGGGTTATCATGCCAAGGTCGCCGTGCCCAGCCTCGCCGGGGTGGACAAAAAACGCCGGCGTGCCGGTTGAGGCCAGCGTGGCCGCTATCTTCTTGCCTATCAGGCCGGACTTGCCCATGCCGGTTACGACGGTCTTTCCTCTGCTCTGATAGATAAGCTCTATGGCGGCAAGAAATTGCGCATCTATTCGCGGCTTGAGCGCTAAGATTGACTCCGCCTCGGTTTGCAGCACCTCAACAGCCGTTTCTACCGCCTCATCTGGCAGCATCTACTGTCCTAAGTCTCTATTTAGCGGTTTGCCCTCATACGGAAAGAGCGCACTCCTTTGTCTTATGGCGGCCTCTATAAACGCCCTGAAAAGGGGATGCGGTTCCGTAGGCTTAGATGTAAACTCAGGGTGAAACTGACAGCCCAAAAACCATGGATGCTCTGAAAGCTCTGTTATCTCGACAAGTTCGCCATCAGGGGAAAGGCCGCTGATGACAAGCCCCTTCGATTGGAGAAGATCCCTGTATTTATTGTTGAACTCATAACGGTGCCTGTGCCTTTCTGAAATCTCATCTCGTCCGTAGGCGGCATGTGCCCTCGTCTGTGGTGTAAGTTTGCAGGGATAGGCCCCAAGCCTCATCGTCCCGCCCTTTGCGCTTTCTGAATTGCGCTTTTCAACGTGCCCCTTTCTGAAATCATACCACTGCTCCATAAGATAAATCACCGCATGAGCCGTGCCCTCGTCAAACTCGGAGCTGTTGGCGGCGGTTAGCGAACAGACATTTCGCGCGAATTCTATTACGGCACACTGCATACCAAGGCAGATACCAAAATATGGCACCTTCTTTTCTCTGGCATATCTGGCAGTTGCAATCTTCCCCTCAATCCCCCTGTTTCCAAACCCGCCAGGCACAAGTATGCCATCCACCTCGCAAAGCAGACGCTCCGGCCCAACGCGCTCTATCTCCTCGGCGTCAACCCATTGCAACACCACCTCAGCGTCATTTGCAATCCCGCCGTGAATGAGGGCGTCAACCAGGCTCTTGTACGCATCCTGATAATCTACGTACTTGCCGACCATTGCAATGACGGCCTTACTCACCGGTTCTTTTATCCTTCTGACCACCTCTTTCCACACGGCAAGGTCAGGCGGCTTGGTTTGAAGGTTAAATGTCTTTGTAATCAGCTCATCCAAGCCATCTTGATGAAGGACAAGCGGGACTTCGTAAATTGTCTTAACGTCAAGGGCGCTGATGACGGCCCCATAGTCAAGGTTACAGTGGAGCGCTATCTTTCTTTTCATATCATCGGGAAGCGGCCTGTCGCAGCGGCAGAGCAGGGCATCGGGCTGAATTCCTATGGCGCGAAGCTCCTTGACGCTGTGCTGCGTGGGCTTTGACTTTAGCTCGCCGGCGCTGTGAATATATGGCACAAGCGTAAGGTGAATATAGAAGACATTTTCCTTGCCCACATCGAAGCGAATCTGCCTGATTGCCTCAAGAAACGGCAGGCTCTCGATGTCTCCAATCGTGCCGCCTATCTCCACTATGACCACGTCCACGCCGGTGCTAAGCGCCCGAATCACAGATTTTATCTCGTCTGTGATGTGCGGTACCACCTGGACTGTCTCGCCAAGGTAGTCGCCGCGGCGTTCCTTGCTTATAACATTGTAATAAATCTTGCCGGATGTATAATTACTTGTAATGCCTGTGCGTATATGAGTGAACCGTTCGTAGTGGCCCAAGTCAAGGTCGGTCTCAGTGCCGTCGTCGGTAACAAACACCTCGCCGTGCTGAAATGGACTCATCGTACCGGGGTCAATGTTTATGTATGGATCTAGTTTCTGGAGATTAACCCTAAGGCCGCGCCCCTCAAGCAGCGCCCCAATTGATGAGGCCGCAATGCCTTTGCCAAGCGATGAGACAACGCCGCCGGTCAGGAATATGAATTTAGCCATTTTTCAACCTTCTCTATGTCGGCAGGGCAGTCAACCCCAATGGTCTCATGCGATGTCTGGCCGACCTTTATTTTGATACCATAGTACATGGCCCTAAGCTGTTCAAGCGACTCGGCTCTCTCAGGTGGACTGTCTTTCAGCCCGGCTATGCGCGCAAGAATATCCGTGCGATAGCTATATATGCCGATGTGTTTAAAGTGCTCCGCAGCGCCGTTAAATGTAATATGACCATCTTTAGCGATTGTCATAAGGTCTCTGTAAAATGGAATCGGCGCTCTGGAAAAATACATAGCAAAGCCGTCATTGTCTGTTACAACCTTTACGGTATTTGGGCTAAAGACATCCTCCTGCCCGGTTATCCTCTTTTTCAGAGTGCCAATGCCTGCACGGTGGTCGCTCAATAGTTCTATCACGTTGTCTATCATATCGGGTCTTATCAGAGGCTCATCCCCCTGAACGTTGACTATTATATCATAATGCAAAGATTTAGAAACCTCAAAAATTCTGTCCGTGCCGCTTAGGTGATGTGTCCCTGTCATTACCGCCTCGCCGCCGAAATCCCTTACCACGTTATAAATCCTCTTGTCGTCGGTGGCAACTATTACAGTGTCGGCAAGCGCTGCCGACTTAGCGTTTTCATAGACATGCCTTATCATAGGCATACCGTTTATCAGGGCAAGCGGTTTGCCGTTAAAACGCGTGGAGGCATATCTGGACGGTATGACAACTGCCGCCCTCATCATCTATATCCTCAGGATGTCAATTAATCGGTTTAACTCGTCCAGCGAGTAGTACTCAAGGACTATCCTGCCCTTGCCGCCGTCATGGCTTATGTGTACCTTTGTGCCCAGTGTCTTTATCAGCTCATTCTCTACGGAGGCGATATATGGGTCCTTAAGCGGCGGCGTCTGCCGCTCTTGTTTAGCATCTGTTAATTTCTTGCAATAGTTTTCAGTCTCTCTGACATTCAGGGCATTGTTAATTACATGGGCTGCCGCGTCAATTTGCGCCTCGGACTCTGAGACAGACAGTATGGCGCGCGCGTGGCCTGCGGTGAGTTTCCCCTCCGCAATGAATGCCCTGACCTGTGGCGGCAGGTTTAATAGTCTCAGGAAATTGGCCACAGTAGCCCTGTCTTTGCCTACCTTAACGGCAATCTCTTCCTGCTTCAGGCCAAACTCGTCAACCAGCCTCTGAAATGCCGCGGCAGTCTCGATGGGGTTGAGATTTTCGCGCTGGATGTTTTCAATCAGCGAGATCTCAAGCGAGTCCTCTTTGTTATTGTCTCTGATAATGCAGGGGATTTTCTTTAGTCCCGCCATGTTAGAGGCACGCCACCTCCTCTCGCCGGCAATCAGCATAAATGTGCCATCGCCGTTTCGGCAAACCAGCACAGGCTGTATAACGCCCTGTGCGGCTATCGAGGCGGCTAATTGGGCAAGCGCGTCATCGTCGAAGCGTTTGCGGGGCTGATTCGGATTAGGAAATACCTTTTCAATCTCCACATGGTGAATCTCTTCCCCTTCCTGAGGGATTAGGGCGTCAAGGCCTCTGCCCAATGCCTTTTTCATTGAAAACCTCCCGTGCCAGCGCCAGATAGGTCTGTGCGCCCTTTGAGCGGACATCATAGTAGAGGGCAGGCTTGCCATGCCCTGGCGCCTCTGCCAGCGTAACGTTTCTTGGAATTATTGTCGAATATACCTTACTATCAAAATGGCTCTGCACCTCGGCAGCCACCTGTGCTGACAGAGAATTTCTTGCGTCATACATAGTCAGCAGTATGCCTTCTATATGCAGCGCAGGATTGAATGACTTTTGAACGAGATTTATCGTCCGGTTTAACATGCTAAGCCCCTCAAGGGCGTAGTATTCGCACTGAACCGGTATGATGACAGAGTCTGACGCGGTAAGGGCATTGAGCGTCAGAAGCCCCAAAGAAGGCGGGCAGTCAATGATTATGCACTTATACTTATCCCTGACTGAATTAATGGCGTCAGACAACACCCACTGCCGCCGCTCTTTTGAGACAAGTTCTATCTCCACGGCAAGAAGGTCAAGCGCACCGGGCACAATGAACAGATGCTCAAATGAAGTGGGTAGTATGGTCTCATCTATCGTGTACGCAGCCGTATAGACATCGTAGATACTTCTTGCGATATGTTTTCTGTTGATGCCCACGCCGCTTGTCGAGTTACACTGAGGGTCGGTGTCAACAAGCAGTATATCCTCACCTGCAAGGGCAATAGAGGCGGCAAGATTAATCGCCGTCGTAGTCTTGCCAACGCCACCCTTTTGATTTGCTATAGATATAACCCGGCCCATTAAGAACTATTACCGGCAGGCAGGGTTAGCGCTGTTAATATACATGGTAATTTTATGGCAGATAGATACAAAAAACGCCACCCCCAAGGACGCCGCCGTTTGCTATGGAGATATAACCCTCTCTGTCTTTATCTTTATGAAACCTTGCCACCATTTCGGAAAAATAGAGGCCAAGCCCCGTGCTGCCCGTTGTGAAATTTATCTGTCTGGTGCTGCTTGCGTCTCCTTCAATCATCTGTAACGGATAGCCTTCCCCGTTGTCCTCCACGCAAATAACTAAATATGAGTCCTTCTCGCAGACCGATACGCGCAGTTTGTCTTTCGTATATCTAAAGGAGTTACTCATCGTGCTGCCTAATACGCCGACAATCAGTTCCCTGTCTAAGAACCAGTAAAGGTCGTCGGGGCAGTCAATCTCAATGTCTATTCCCCTGTATTCCATCAAAGGCATATTCTGCGAAATGACATCGTCTATTAAATCATATACGCACAGGTGGGAAAGATTAAGCGAGTAGAGAGAGTTTTCAAGCCTGTACAGAGAAAGAAGCTGTATCAGATTGTTGTTTACCCGTTTTGCCTCGTACTGAAGCTTTAAGAGATGCTTGCCTGAGGGATCATTAGAATCCTCAAGCGACCCTACCACATCGTCAAGCTGGTTTATCAGGACGCCCAGAGAGTTTTTCATATCGTGAACCGAGGACGCAAGCACTGCGGAGAAATCAAGCCCCCCTTCCCTGCCGTAAAACTTATCCTTTGCCCCCATAGTCTCTTAGCCTCGCCTTAGTCTGTCATTTCACTATTTTTTGAAATAATTCAATAAGTGACTGATACTTGTCATATGTAGGGTCAACCTTTCTTAGTCTTTCCAGATACTGTTTGACCTTGTAAATCAGCTTATCGTTAGTGCCGAATTTTTGCATAAACATCAGGATGGCCTGAGCCGCGTTAGCGTTAATAATCTTATTGTCAGGAGCGCCGCCGGCTGCCTGTTTGAAATATTCTATTGCCTCCTGCAGCTTACCGTCTCTGACAAGTGCTACGCCCTCGTTATTAATTGAGATCATTTTCTGCTGCGTCTTTGCAATCATGCGGCTGCCCTCATCCTTAATTCCGGCTTGCTCGAATACTATCTGCGCCTGTTTGAGCAATTTATCGTTATCATGGTTATTGCTGATTATCTCCTGCATAATCTTATTGGCCTTGTCTGTTTCTCCGAGGCTGAACAGGGAGGTTGCCATATCTAAGGACACATCCAGAGACAAACTGCCTCCTATAGAGTTAAGCAGCGCTGAAGACTCATCAAGAGCCTTTTTAAGACCCTTCTCATCGCCCATGCTCTTATAGGCCAAACCCTGAACCACAACGGTTTGAAGCGTTGACTCAGGCTCATCTACAAATACTTTTTTCGAGTCATTAAGGATGTCAAGCGCCTTTTGCGGCGCCTTTTTTTCAATCAGCACCTTAGCCAAACCGGTATAATCGCCGACCTCTTTAAAACATGACATCCTGCCCATGTCAACGGCATTCTTAAACGATTTCTCCGCCGTATTCAGGTCATTGTTTTTAAAGGCCACCCGCCCCAGCGCCTTTTGTCTGAGAATCGCCTTAGGCGACACCTCAACCGCCCGCGCCAAAATATGCTGCGCCTCTTTCGTATCCCCAAGTTCTTCGAGGGTCTTAGCGAGCCAGTCATACGCCTCCATAAGAGACCGGTGCTCATCAACCAACTCCTGAAATATATCGCGCGCCTCAAAAAATCTCTGCGTATAGAAACAGACCTTGCCCAGACCTAATAACGCCCACGGCACCTTTCTTATAGCGACAATTGCGTCATAAATCTGCTCGGCGTCATCATAAACGCCCAAAGTCATGGATAACTCCGCCTTTATACGCATGAACTCGTACATGTTCTTAGGCTTCTGTTCAATGCGCTCATTGCATGCCTGCAAGGCCGCAAGGTAGTCTCTGCGATGAATGGCCTTCTCCACGCTTTCAAAATCGCTCTTTTTCTCCATCAGCCTCTCAAGGCGGTTCAACAATGCGTTCTTAGTAAATGGCTTAGTCAGGTAGTCGTCGGGTTTGTATTCCATAGCGCCCATGACCATCA
>JAKOEO010000016.1:0-51891 GCA_022321325.1 Candidatus Magnetominusculus sp. LBB02
GGTGTTGACCGCATTGTCAATAAACGCCAACTCCCCCTGTCTTATGTCTTTAGAGTATCAGACATGCCGATAAGTTCTTCGATTCATTAATTAATAGATCAAAAACGCCGGTAGATGTTTTCGACGCAGTTGTTGATGAGGCGCAGTTAAAGAATACAGATTATATAGAAATGAAAAACCGACCACGGATAACGATAGGCGAGGTGCGGGATAAATACGCCGCTTTATATGACAATTGGCTCAAACATACTTCGCCGCATGAGACATACTTGTCAGTTATCGCGGAGACCAGCATATCGCGCGGTTTAGGCGAAAGCGCAGAGTACATTGCAGAAAAAGAAGGCAGGCAAACGGTTATATTCGGGCATTCGCACATCCCGGAGCTAAGCCGCATCAACCTCAACAAGTCTGTCTATGCTAATACCGGCACTTGGTGCAAGAAGACCTTCAGCGAGGATTACTACATTGCCTACCCGTATAATCTTGTCATCACCGAGGAGACAGAAGATAAATATATCGTCAAACTGTGCTGCTGGAAATCGAAAGAGGAAAAAGATGACAATAAAATCTTTGTAGAGCAATGCCTGCAATTCGATGCCAGCCGCTCAATCTTTGTCGAATGCAAGGATGATCACATGGCTCAATCTACAATGCCTAAGTAAACAGATGATTAGATTAGCTCTGTACTGGACTTGCCGCCAGTCAGCCATTTGTTGAGCTTGTCCATGTAGATATAAAACACGGGCGTTACGTAGAGAGTCATCATCTGCGAAAATACCAGGCCGCCCACTACCGCTATCCCAAGGGGCTGCCGGGCGTCCCCACCCGCGCCGTAGCCTAGCGCTATTGGAATCGTCCCAAACAGCGCCGCCATTGTCGTCATCATTATTGGGCGAAACCGTACAATACTGGCGTTGTATATGGACTCTTCCGTGTCCATCCCCTTATCACGCTCAAGCTCAAGGGCAAAGTCCACCATCATTATGCCGTTTTTCTTCACTATCCCTATCAACATAATAACGCCGACAAACGAGTACATGTTCAACTCCATATGAAACAACATCAGCGTTATCATAGCCCCAAACCCCGCCAGTGGCAGCGACGTAAGTATGGTTATCGGATGTATAAAACTTTCATACAATATGGCAAGCACCATGTAGATTATCAGTATCGTTATGACCATCAAAGGCAGCATACTGGACATTGAGTCCTGAAATGCCTGCGCAGCGCCCTGAAACGTGCCGGAAAGGGTTACTGGAAGCTCTTCACGGGCGATTTCATCTATCGCAGAGACGGCGTCGCCTATTGAGACACCCTCCATCAAATTAAACGATACCGTGGTTGATGGCATCATCCCCGTGTGATTAACCGTCAGCGCCCCGGATGTCTCGCTAATTTTGGCCACCGTACTTAGAGGCACAAGCCTGCCGTCTTTGTCAGAGCGTATGTATAACTTGGACAGTAGATCAGGCTGCGACCGAAACTGCGGCTCAACCTGAAGGATTACATAGTACTGCTCTATTGTCGAAAATATCGTCGAGGCATACTGGCCGCCGTACGCAGTGCCAAGCGCTGTCTGTATCTGGCTTACCGTGAGGCCAAGCGCCGCGGCCTTGTCCCTGTCTATCTCTACGTTTACCCACGGGGCGTTTGTCTGTAAATCGTTATTGACGCCTACGAGGCCGGGAATTTTGCTCATCTTTGCCGTCATTATCGGGCCGTATTTATAGAGGTCCTGTGTGTTGGTTGACCGCAGCGTATATTGGTACATGGCGTTGGTACGCGCCGCGCCGATTTGTATAGGCGGCGGGTTTTGCATAAACGTAAATATGCCCGGCACCGAGTTAATCTTTGGCCACAGGGACATTACCATGCCGTCTGCAGAGAGCATTCGTTTTGACTTTTCCTCAAGCATTACAAACATTATCCCCTTGTTTGAAACGCCGAATATTCCAACGGCAGACATCAGGGCAACTACCCCCGGTTCTTTCTCCACAACTGCGGCTACCTTCCTTTGGTTGCTTAACATCTCCTCAAATGAATAACTCTCTGGCCCGACCGTTATTCCCATTAGTATGTTGGAGTCCTGATTCGGTAGAAATCCCTTGTGAATCTTCACAAATAAATAACCGGTTACAGCCAATACCGCCGCCATAATAATAAGCATCAGATACTTATGCCGCAGGACAACCTTCAATGTCCTCTTATAGAAGCCGAGCATCGCGTTAAACACCCACTCAGAGACCGCCAGAAACCCCCTTCCTCCAGCTTCCGTTTTGGAATGAGAAAGAATACGGCTGCACATCATCGGCGAAAGCGTCAGCGATATAAAGCCAGATATCAATATCGCAACCGCAATGGTAACAGAAAACTCCCTGAAAAGCCTGCCTATCAGCCCGGACATAAACAGCAGCGGTATGAATACCACCACCAGAGACAGCGTCATAGAAAGAATCGTAAAATTAATCTCTCCTGAGCCTTTGAACGATGCCTCGCGCGCAGACATACCCATCTCCATATGCCTGTATATGTTTTCGAGCATTACAACGGCGTCATCAACAACAAAGCCAACCGCCAGCACCAGGGCCATCATAGAGAGGTTGTCAAGGCTGTAGCCCAGTATATACATCACCGCAAATGTCCCTATCAGCGAAAGCGGTATCGCTATGGCCGGTATTACGGTTGACGTCCACGAACGGAGGAATACGAATATTATGAAGATTACCAGTAAGATTGTCACAATCAGCGTGTTTCTCACGTCGTCAATGCACTTGTGTATGTAGTCGGCGTCGGCATGGAGCAGATAGATACTCAACGCCTGAGGAAGCTGCGGCCTTAGCGCCGCCATCAGGCGTATCACATTTTCCGAGATCTGAACCGTATTAGAGCCGGGTACCCTGCGCACCGCTATTACGACGGATTCTATGGTCTGCCCGCCAATGTGCGCGTTAATGGCGATTTTGTCGTTCACCACGCTGTCATAGGTACTTCCTATGTCTTTTATTCTCACGGGATAGCCGTTTTGATAGGCGACGATAAGCGGCTCGTAGTCCTTTGCCTTGTAGAGCTGCCCTTCGCTTCTTATTGTGTATTGCTTGTGCTTGTTGGCGTCTAATATGCCTGTTGGTTTAATGGTGTTGCCCTGGCTTATGGCCGTGGCAACCTGGTCAATGCCTATGCCCTTAGAGGCGAGGGAGTCGGGGTTTACCATTATTCTGACCGCGTACTTTGTGCCATAGACCTCGACCTTGGCAACATCGCTGAGCATGGAGATCTGCTGGCCGATGATTGTATTGGCGTAGTCGTAGAGCTGTGCCTCTGTCATTGTGGCTGAGTATATGGCGTAGTACATGATGGGGTTGTCTGACGGGTTATACTTACTGTAAGTGGGTGGTGTGGGCATCTGCGGCAGCAGCCCCTGCACCGCGTTTATCTGCGTGTTAACGTCCTGTGCGGCAGCGTCTATGTTTCTGTTGAGATCAAACTGGATAGTGATAGTGGTTGAGCCTGCGTTTGATGTGGAGGTCATAGAGTTTATGCCCTGAATCTGGGAAAACGACTTCTCAAGCGGAGTTGCCACAGTTGCCGCCATAGTGTCGGCGGTTGCCCCCGGGTAGTTGGCCGTAATGTTAATTGTTGGATAGGCAACGCTTGGCAAATTGCTGATGGGCAGCTTATCATAGCTGACAAGACCAAAGAGCAATAACCCCGCCATGACAATCGTCGTCATGACTGGACGCCTTATCCAGATGGCTGAAAGATTGGAGGCGCTTGCAGGCGTGGTCATTTCTTTTCTTGCGGCATGGCCTTTGGCGCTGTGGCGTTATCAGAACTCTTTGCCATAACCTTAAAGCCCGGCTTGAGCTTCAACTGCCCGTCAGTAACCACTGTCTCACCGGCGCTTACGCCGCTTTCTATAACCAGGTCATCACCCGCTTCTCGTGAGACTTTAACAACGCGGGTCTCCACGGTCTGATCATTTTTGACAACAAAGACATACTGCCCCTGCTGGCTCACCTGTACGGCGCTTGACGGCACTACAACGGCATCCTGGTCCTGTGAGAGCGTCATCACTGTATTGACAAACTGACCTGGCCACAGGTACTTGTCCTTATTGTCAAAGACCGCCTTTAGCTTAATCATGCCCGTCTGGGTGTTGACCGCATTGTCAATAAACGCCAACTCCCCCTGTCTTATGTCTTTAGAGGAGCCTGGCGGATAGGCCGATACCTTTAACTTTTCATGTTCACTGTATTTTTTGATATTTGGCAGGTCTTTCTCCGGCACTGAAAATGTCACATATACCGGGGCAATCTGATTGAGGACGACGAGTTTTGTGTCATTTGTCTTCAGAGACGTACCCGCATTTGTCAGGAATGTGCCGGCCCTGCCGTCAATCTCTGCGTGTATTGAGCAGTATTGGAGTTTCAGCTTTGCGCTTTGGAGCTGCGCCGCATCATTTTTCACCTTTTCGGCCTGAGTGGATGCGAGGGTTTGATTTTGCTCTGCGGTGTTTTTATCTACCGCACCCTTTTCCACAAGAAAGTTATATCTTTTGGCCTGTGCCTCGTAAAACTCCAACTGCTTCTTATCCTGCAGGACTGCGGCCTCGGCCTGTCTGACAGTCTCGGCAAAGGGGCGCGGGTCTATGGTAAAGAGCAGCTGGCCTTTCTTAACGTCCTCGCCCTCTTTGAAATGTACGCCTTGAAGTACGCCGTCAATCTGCGAAAGCACCGTAACTGTAAGATATGGCTCGACATTGCCAACTGCCTTTATCTCGATGGGGACGGTCTTTTTCTCGACGACCGCCGTCAGTACCGGCACCACAGGGGCCTTAAACTCAGGGGGTTTCCCGCCGCATCCAGCCAAGGCTGCCATGATTATAAATGCGACTGCGTGCAATTGTCTTTTCATTATCTGCTCCTCGATGTTGATTTATCTCTTGCCCATTGCCCACAATATCGCGGACTGGGCAATCTTATAATTATAGAGCGCGTTTATATGCGAGAGTTTTGCGGCCTTATACTGCACGATGGCGTCCGTATAGTCAACAGGGCTGGCAAGGCCGGACTCGTACTTCAATGTTACGATGTCCAGGTTCTCTTTTGCGAGTTTCACCTGAAGCTCCGATGCAGGGATGACTTCCTCGGCGAGTTTCAGGTTGAGATAGGACTGCTTAACGCCGCTAAATATGGACAGCCTCAGGGACTGAATCTTCGACTCGGCTGCGTCCTTATTGGCACGCGCCTCGGCAGTCTTGTATTTTGTGTTATAGCCGGAGAAAATATTCCACTTCATTACCACGCCCGCCACCCAGCCGTTATTAAGAGGAAAGCGCCCGTCGTCAAAGTTATACGAGGCCGTGCCGCTGATAACCGGCAGGTAGTCCTTCTTAGCGTAGTCAATGCTGGCCTCTGCCGCGTCCTTTGCCGCCACTGCCGCCATCAGATCCGGCCTGTTGTCGTAGGCGCTTTGCAGCGCTTCTTCAAATTTAACTCCCAGCGGCTCTGCTGTCATGTTTTCGTCAATTTTAAATGAGGCGGTATCAATAATTCCCATCGAGGCGGTAAGATTGTCCCATGCCACGGCAAGGGCGTTTTCAGAGGTCATAAGGGAAATCCTTGCGCCGCTAAGGTTGACCTCGGCCTGAGTTACGTCGTAGCGGGCCTTTGTGCCTGCCTTGAAGAAATCCTTTGCCCGTTCAAGTTGCAGCTCATATTTTGTGACCGTCTCGTTGTCAACATCACGCGCCCTCATGGCCTTAATGACGCCGTAGTAGGCGCTTTTGACGTTCAGGGCGGTGGTGTTCGCCTGCCCCTCATAATCCTTTTTAGAGGCAATGAGGTAGAAGTTTCTCATCTTTACGTTTGTCAGGGTCTTGCCAAAGTCAAAGAGCGTCTGCGTAAGTTGGGCGCTGCTGTTGAAATCATCCTTGTTGATAATTGTCGAATAAGCATTCGCGTGGTATCTATTGACAACCTGATAACGGCCAAAGCCGCCCTGTAAATCAATGGATGGATAGAGAGCGGATTTCGCCTGGCCTTCCTGTGCCTCGCTTACGTGAGTTTGATAGAGATAATACATCAGATTTGGCTGCTGCTTTAAGGCGATATCAATGCAGTTATCCAGCGTAAGATACTCGCCCTCTGTGACTACCCTATCCTCGGCTGACACGACAGAAGCGCTTAGTAAAACCAACACTAATACTGCAACTGCCGCTATGTTATACTTTTTGATGATTGTCCAAACCCTGCTCATGCTGCCCCCTGAGTTATGCTCAAAGGAATGATATATTAGTTTGCGTATAAATGTCAATTGTCGGGGGGCGGCCGCTGCGTTGCAGCTGTCACTTATCAATGAGGCGGATGAGTTCTTCGGCAGGCATAGCGCCTCTTATCAATACGCCGTCAGGGAAGACTACTGCCGGAGTTCCGGTAAGGCCAAGCCCTTCAGCTATTTTGATATTATCCTCGACGGCCTTAGAGGGACAGGAAGGCTCAGGCAGCGGTTTTTTGTCAAACGCATCGTCAAGGCTCTGGAGCGACTTTGTGCACATTATGGACTTAGACTTTTTAGTGGCGTCGGGATGCAGCTTCGCAATAGGAAACAGGATGATATTGAAGGCGATGTCTTTTCTCTGGGAAACCACCTTCTTTATTTCTTCGTGAAATTTTTTACAGAATGGGCAGTCAGGGTCTGTAAAGACAATCAGCTTGTATTTGGCCGTTTTCTCGCCAAGATAAAGGGCGTCTTTAGTGGAAATGGATGAATAATCTACCTTGTTTAGTTCCATGTTTCGCTTTGTGGTCAGGTCTTCTTTTGTCTTCAGCTTGACCAGCTTTCCTATGAGGACATTGCCCTTGGAGAAATCCATATAGAGAATCCCTCTTTCCCCTTTTGGTTCGTTTTTTGGCCTGACGACAATCTCCCACAGGCCTTTAGAGGCGGAGACATCAACGCTCTCAACGGCAAGATTGGAGTTAAGCTCACTGAGAATTGTAGCGGCTTCCTGTTTGTCGAGTTTATGGCAGGATGCGCAGTTAGTGTCGCAGCCATTCATAGCGGCAGCGTTATGAGGGGCAAGCAACACCGCCATTGCGGCAGCGATTACCAAGCTGACAGCCGTTAACTTCCTCATATATATAATAATATCACAAAAGCCGACGTGCCGTCAATCATTATTTATAAATCGCCATGTGCGGCGTCTTTCGGCGGGCGCGTGCCGGTGGGGATGTTTATTCCGAATTTCTCAAGCCTGTACCAGAAGGTCTTATAGCTCATGCCAAGCAGGCGGGCTGCCTTTGCCGCTACGTTATTGGCCTTTTGCATGGCCTGCTTCAGAAGCTGTTTCTCAAGTTCTTCAAAGACAATGCCCTCGTCGGGGATTTCTATGTCCATAATGCCGCATGAGACGGGCTGCTTCAATTCGCTCTTAATATCGTCAAGGCTTATGACTGTCGTGTCTGCCATCAGCACTGCCCTCTCTATTACCGCCCCAAGCTGGCGAATGTTTCCCGGCCAATGGAAGTCTGACAATAATTTCAGCGCCCTGCCGTCTATGCCGGAGATTTGTTTTTCAAACTCCGCGTTATACTTAGAGATGAAGAAATTTACAAGCAGCGCGATGTCCTCCCGCCTTTCTGTCAATGGCGGCAGCGTTACCGTTACCACCTTCAGCCGGTAGTATAGGTCTTCTCTGAATTTTCCCTTTTCGATTTCCTTCTCAAGGTCTTTGTTTGTGGCGGCTATTAGTCTGACATTAATCTTTATTGTGTCCTTGCCGCCAAGTCTGCGGACTTCTTTGTCCTGAAGGACGCGCAAGAGCTTTGCCTGGGTCAGCAGCGGCAGGTCGCCGATCTCATCGAGAAAAAGCGTGCCGCCCTCGGAAGATTCAATCAGCCCCGCTTTTCTCTGAGACGCCCCCGTAAACGCCCCCGCCTCATATCCAAAGAGTTCGCTCTCGATGAGATTGTCAGGAATGGCGGCGCAGTTAATTGGCGTAAAGGGCGCGTTTTTGCGAGGGCTGTTATAGTGGACGGCGCGGGCGATGAGTTCCTTGCCGGTGCCGCTTTCGCCGTATATTAACACAGTGACGGGTGTGGCGGTTATCTTTCTTACAACATCAATTACCTCGGTCATCTTTTTTGACCGGCCAATTATGCCGTCCATGTTGAATTTACTAAACAGTTCGTTATGAAGCCGGATGTTTTCCTTCAGAAGCGCCATTCTTTCAGCGGCCTTGGCAACCACATGTATGATAACGTCCTTTTCGAGCGGCTTTATGAGATAGTCAAAGGCGCCCTTTTTCATTGCCTCAACAGCGCTGTTAATTGTCCCATAGGCGGTAATGACAACAACGGCGGGACGCGACGGCACATCCGGCAGATGCTCAAGCATCTGAATGCCCGTCATGCCGGCCATGTTAAGATCAGTGAGGACCACGTCGGCGTCTTGTTCGCCGATTATCTTTAACCCTTCCTCGGCGCTCTCTGCCGTGTATACCTCATAACCCTCGTCCATAAGTATGGCCTTTAAGATTCCACGCTGCAACGGTTCGTCGTCTATTACAATAACTACTGCCATGCGGCCTCCAATTCAGGATGGGGTTCATTGTCGATTACAACGTCTTGCTGCGGCAGTGCCGCCATTTCGCATGGACATGGCAGGAATAATTTCACCTCTGAACCTTCCCCCTGTTCGCTGTAAAACTCTACCCGCCCGCCATGTTCTTCCATAACCCTGAAGGTCATCGGCAGACCGAGGCCGGGGTGGTTTTGCTTTGTGGAGAAAAATGGCTCGAACAATTTGGGCAGGTTCTCAGGCGGCACGCCCGGCCCGTTATCTTCTATAGTAAGAACGAATTCGTTTTCCTTGACCTCTGTGGTTATTTTCAGCAGGCCGCCCGTGGATTTAAACCCGTTTATAGCCTGAAAGGCGTTTGTTATTACATTCAGCACACAGGACTTAAACAAATCAGGGTCAACATTGAGAGTCATGTCGCTGCAGTAGTCTTTCATAATAACAATGCCGTCGGCCTCGGCCTTTGCCCATACGAGGGCTACGACATCCTCGAGGATGTCGTTTATCTGCGCCGTTTGAAGATTTAACTTCAACGTCCTGCTGTACTCGAGGAAATCGTTGACAAGTTTATTAAGCCTGTGGATTTCGTGTTTTATTCCGACGACTAGGGTGTTGAAATTCTCCAGTTTATCAGCGTCTTCCGGGGGATACTTGCCGCGTATATAGTCAATGGAAAGGCTGATAAAATTAAGCGGGTTTTTGATCTCATGCGCCATGTCGCGCGACAGTTTGCCAAGGCCGGATAGATGTTCGGCCTCTCTCAGGCGTTCCTCGAGGTTTCTGCTCTCGCCTAGTTTTTTAACCATGTAGTTGAAACTCTCTGAAAGCTGCCCTATCTCGTCATTTGACTTAACCGGTATTTGCTGGGTTAAATCCCCCGCCGACACACGCAGCGAGGCATCGGCAAGCCTTTTAATAGGCAGTGTATATCTGCGCGAGAACACAAGGGCAATAATCAAGCCGGTGGCAAACACCAGGATAATTGTCATAGTGCGTTTTACCGTATTGACTTTAATCAGGTCTGAAAAGTCATCTTTGTTTATCATTAAGTGGATGTAACCGTACTGCTGACCGTCGGCTACGACGGGGACGATGACATTATATGCCTTGCCTTCGTCAGAGACATGTTCGCCAAGCTCTGCCTTTATGACCATCTCCTTTCTTTTGTGCGAGATGGGTCTGCCGATTTTAGATTGATTGGTGCTGGCCACAATCTCGCTGTTATTGCTTATGATAGAGATTTCTTTGATGCCGCGTTTGTTTAACTCCGTAAGATACTGGGAGAGACGCGACTCATTTGTCTTTCCCGTAACCTCCTCAACCCCGACCTGTATGGCCTTGGTAAGTTCTCCGGTCTGCCTTTCAACCTGCTGAAGGAGTTTGTGCTCTAATTGCAGATTAAATAGCACAAGCATGGATATGATGGTGCATGTCAGGACGAGCATCATTGCAATCAGCTTTTTATTAAGCGACAGTGCAAAGGGATTTTTCATAACCAGCAATAATTATAACATATTATTGACCATAAAAATGTTATACTTGCATGACTATAATAAATTAAGGATCAGCAAGGAGGATAAATTGAAACTGGCAAGGGCTGCGATTTTCGCATTGATATTGACGGCGTTAGCGGTTGGAAACGCTTACTCAGAACAGAAAGGGAAAGAACAGCAAGGGCAGACGATAAAAGCAGCCCTTTTGTATAACGGCACCGGGCTTATGGCCTCGATAGACGAACCTGCATACAGGGGCGCAATGCTGGCGGCAAAACTAATCAACGCCAAAGGCGGCATTTCAATAGGAGATAAGCTCATACCGTTTGAGCTTATACCTACAGATACAGCCTCCGACATCACAAGGGCGACGTCTGCCGCCCTTGACGAAAGAAATAAAGATGTCGCCGCGGTTATTGGCTATAGCGACGGCGCCTTCGTTATGTCTGCCGCATCTCCTTTTGTAGACAAAGGGATTCCTTATATATCTCCGGGGGCAACACTCCCATCGCTGCCCCAAACTCTTGGCGATAGGTTCTATATGACTGCCTACGGCGACGACGCCCAGGGCAGGGCGATGGCTGACTATACGTATAATAATCTAAACATAAAAAAGGTTGTGGTATGGACAGATACATCAATGGCATTCACTTTAGCCCTAAGCAACTCATTTAAACAGTGGTTCAGGGAATTGGGCGGGGTAGTCCTCTATGAGGATATTTTTAAAAGCGGCCAGCCAACGCCGCCGGGGATACCGGCAATGGTTGAACAGTTAAAGACGCACGAACTGCAGCCAGATGCCCTTTTTATTGCGGCAATTGACGAGCAGGCTGCCCTTGCGGTTAAACTACTGACAAATGCCGGCGTTACCATACCTATCCTAAGCGGAGATGGTTTTGACACGCCGCTTGTTGAAAAGGCTGAGACCTCTAAGCCCATTAACGGCTTATACTTTAGCACACACTCTTTCAGGGAAGACAAGCGAAAAGAGGTAACAGACTTCATTGAGGCATACAAAAAGGAGTATGGAAGTCCGCCGGCCAACGCCTATGCCGCCTTGGGCTTTGACGCCGTTAATCTGCTTGCAGACGCCGTAGGGCGCGCCGACCTTGCAGATAAGGACGCCATATCAAAGGCGCTTTCCGAGACGAAAGGGTTTAAGGCCGTAACCGGAGCAATCACAATGAAACCATTTGCGCCGCCTGAAAAATCTATCGCTATTGCAGAGATAAAAGATGGGAAATTCACGGTTGTGCACACATGGAATCCTTAGATAACGGAGGCAATAATTTGTTTCACTCTACGACAATACTCTGCGTAAGGCGGGGCGGTGATGTTGCCATTGCCGGCGACGGGCAGGTTACCTTTGGGGCTACAGTTCTCAAACACAATGCAAAGAAGCTCAGAAGAATGTACAACGATAAGGTAGTGGCGGGATTTGCCGGGGCGACGGCGGACGCCTTTACGTTGTTTGAGAAATTCGAAGGGAAACTTGAGTCATACAGGGGAAATCTGGCGCGCGCCGCCGTTGAATTGGCAAAGGAATGGAGGACGGACAAGATTCTCAGGCGGCTTGAGGCCCTGCTTATCATAGCCGACAAGGACGTAACGCTGATAGTCTCTGGAAACGGGGATGTTATTGAACCTGAGAGAGGCGTCTCATCTATAGGCTCAGGCGGGCCATATGCCCAGGCAGCGGCAAGGGCGCTATATGACAATACCGACCTGTCGGCAAAGGAAATCACCATGAAGGCAATGGAGATAGCTGCCGAGATTTGCATATATACGAATAAAAATATTATAGTCGAGGAACTCAATGGATAATCTTACACCAAGAAAGATAGTAGAAGAGCTGGATAAATATATAGTAGGCCAGAATAAGGCTAAGCGCGCAGTATCCATAGCGCTTAGAAACCGCTGGCGGCGTCAGAAACTCTCTGCCGACCTCAGGGACGAAGTCCTGCCGAAAAACATTATTATGATAGGACCTACGGGCGTTGGTAAGACAGAGATAGCCCGAAGGCTTGCAAAGCTCTCAGCCGCTCCATTTATCAAGGTAGAGGCATCGAAATTTACTGAGGTAGGCTATGTCGGCAGAGATGTGGAATCTATGATCAGAGACCTTATGGAACTTGCCATAAATATGGTCAAAGAGGAGCATTTTGAAAAGATTCAGGAAAAGGCCAGGCTGCTGGCAGAGGAAAGGCTTCTTGACACGCTGCTTCCACCGATGCGGCAGTCAAAGACTAATCCTGCCACTGCCGAGGACAAACAGAAGCAGTCTGAGACCAGGGAAAAGCTAAGGGAGAAACTCAAGGACGGCAAGTTTGAAAATAAATACGTTGACATTGACGTAAAAGAGAAGGTGATGCCGTTTGGGGTTATCTCCAATATGGGCATGGACGACCTTGAGATGAATATAAAGGAGATACTTGGGAATTTCCTGCCTGAAAAACAGAAGAAAAAGAAGATGAAAGTCCCTGATGCCTATACGCAGTTCACAAAAGAAGAGGCGGGCAAGCTGATAGATATGGAGAAGGTTACCAAAGAGGCCATCCAGAGGACAGAGCAGTCCGGCATAGTGTTTATTGACGAGATAGACAAGATAGCAAGCAAGGGGCAGTCGCACGGCCCGGACGTATCGAGAGAGGGCGTTCAGCGCGATATGCTGCCCATTGTCGAGGGCACTACTGTAACGACAAAGCACGGCCCTGTCAAGACTGACCATGTGCTTTTCATAGCGGCGGGGGCATTTCATGTATCTAAACCCTCTGACCTTATCCCTGAGCTTCAGGGGCGTTTCCCTATAAGGGTGGAACTTGAGGCGCTGGGCAAGGACGAGTTCATACGCATATTGACCGAACCCAGCAACGCGCTGATAAAACAGTACGTGGCACTTCTGAACACAGAGGCGATTGAGCTTGAATTCCTGCATGAAAGCATCGTGGAGATTGCGGAGATAGCCGCATCGGTAAATGAAAGGACAGAAAATATAGGCGCCAGACGCCTTCACACGGTGCTGGAAAAGCTGCTTGAGGACATCTCTTTCGACGCCCCTGAATTGTCGCCTGCAAAGATAGTGGTAGACTGTAAGATGGTGCGGGATAAACTCTCGGAAATAGTAAAGAACGAGGATTTAAGCAGATATATTTTATAACGCGAGATAACCTTTTGCGTAGAACAGCAGTACTTATTATATTGGCGGCGCTTATAATCGTCAGTGGCTGTACGTCCGCGGTAAGGCCGCCTCGAAGGGCAGTGCGCGTCCCTGAAACCCCGGCTGTGGATAAGACAATGATGGTCGCCTCATGGTATGGTCCTGATTTTCACGGCAAATGCACCGCATCAGGGGAAGTATATGACATGTATGCCATGACGGCTGCTCATAAGACACTGCCGTTTGGCACTATTTTGCGGCTGACAAATCCTGATACCGGCGCCACGACAACAGTAACAATAAATGACAGGGGGCCGTTTGTATCAGGAAGGGACCTGGATTTATCGTATCGGGCGGCAAAAGAAGTAGGCGTCATTGGCCCGGGCGTTGCTGCTATTTCTGTACAGTACATTGGCCGCGATATGAAATATGCCAAATACATCAGGGTCTCCGAGACCCGCGCAGCCTCTTATACGATACAGATAGCTTCCTATGAATACAGGCCGAGCGCCGAGAAACTAAAGACCGCTGTTGAACAGTCATACCCAGGGGCGTTTATCAAGCAAGTTGCCGTAAACGGCAAGACGTACTACAAGGTCAGAGTAGGCCGCTATACCAGCAAGGAAAAGGCAATGTCCGAGGCTAAACACTTCGCCAATGAAGGATATGATACCTACGTAACGCCAAACGACTAAACAATGGAGGCAGCAATGAACTCTCTCATAGAAAAGGCCGGGGTACTGATAGAGGCCCTGCCGTATATTCGTAAATTCTACAAAAAGACCTTCGTGATAAAATATGGCGGGGCAGCCCAAACAGACGGGGCGCTTAAAGCGGCATTTTCTCAAAACATCGTACTATTTAACCACATAGGGATAAACACGGTAATTGTCCACGGCGGCGGGCCGGCAATTTCAACGACAATGGCTCGGATGGGGAAATCCCCGGAGTTCATACAAGGCCACCGGGTTACTGACAAGGATACGATGGACATTGTGGAGATGGTGCTTGGCGGCCTGATAAACAAGGAAATCGTATCTCTTATCAACCGAGCCGGCGGCAGAGCCGCAGGAATAACGGGAAAGGACGGCGGCCTGATTACCGCAAAGAAGAAGTTCTTACAGTCCGGCCTCGCCCCGATTGACATAGGGCAGGTAGGCAAGGTAGTTGAAATAAACCCGGCAATTCTTCATAGCCTCGGCTCCGATGGATTTATCCCCGTCATCGCCCCGATAGGCGAATCCGCAGAGGGCGAAACACTCAATATCAATGCCGACTTTGCGGCATCGGCAATTGCGGGCGCTCTAAAGGCCGAAAAATTGATACTTCTGACTGACACCCCCGGCATTTTGGACAAAAACGGCAACACCATCTCTACAATACGAAAAGCAGATTCCATGACTTATACCGAAGACGGCACAATTAGCGGCGGGATGCTGCCTAAGATAAATGCCTGCATTGAGGCCCTTGACGCCGGAGTCGGCAAAATTCATATCATAGACGGGCGAATCCCCAACAGCCTCCTGCTGGAGATATTTACACAAGAGGGGATTGGCACAGAAATTGTGTTGTAAATCTACCGTACAATTACCGGGCCGACAATGGCCGGTGCATTATTTCGGGCAGAGGCTGTCGCCTAATGTTATTGACAGCTCCCTTAGCAGAAACACGAGGGATTCTATGTCGAGGTATTTCTCCGCCGTGCTGTCAAACAGCACCTTTATCTCCGGCTGGAACTCTTCGTCGGACTGCCAGTACAGGATTAGAATTGGAATCTTAGGCAGGAGATATAGCTTCCATGCAGCGTTGGACGGCTGCCCCTCCACCTCTTCGGCGCCGAGCGCCCTAAGCGCCGCAACCGATGCCGCATAGTCCTTTATAAACATCTCGGTAAGCGGACTTTCGCACTCTTTCTTAAATGCCCCAATTTTTACTATCCCCATTCTCAGGCGGTCAAACGAGACCCAGTCGTTTGATAGCTCAGAGTGCTCTGCGGTTTTGATATAAATAAGAAGAAGGATTTTTATCCACAGGCTGACAGCCGCACCAGAGTCTACGCTGCCGTCGTATCTGACAATATAATCCCTGCCGAGACATTTAATAGTTATGCCATCGCCGCCCTCTAAAGCCCCTGTGGCCGCGGCAGCCTTTCTGAGGTCGAGCCTGCCAGTCTCTTCTTTGAGCTTGTCGAACATTGCCTCTGTAACGTCAAGTTTTGTGACGCTGCCCTCTAATCTGCCAAGCGTATCCTCGTTTAAATGCGGGCAGGCCGCAAGCAGAGCGCTTCCCTTGACAACCGCAATGGCAAAGGCCATGCAGGTCTTCTGGCCACAGGCAGCACAGTTTGTCTTTGGCAGTTCTTTATATAGCTCTATAGTGTTCATCTTGTGACTTAACGACAATGCCATAATAAAAATCCGGCACTTGTACTAAATGCCGGATTTTTAGATACCTCTGTATGGCTATCGGCTTATATTCTCATGCCGCCGTCAACTTCGATTACCCTGCCGGTGAAGAAATCGTTCTCTACGATAAACTTTACCGCCTTTGAGATCTCTTCCATCTCGCCAAGCCTGCCTGCCGGTATTTTTTCGATTATTTTATCAAGCACATCCTGACGGATTTTTGCCACCATCTCCGTGTTGATGTAGCCGGGGGCGATTGCGCCAACTCTGATACCGTATCTGGAGAGTTCCTTGCCCCATGTGACGGTCATTGAGTCAACGGCTGATTTGGTTGCCGAGTAGTTGGTCTGGCCGAGGTTTCCCGCACGGCTGATTGAAGAGATATTTACGATAACGCCCTTTTTACCGCTTTTTACCATATGATACGCGGCCTCGCGAGCGCAGAGAAACACGCCGGTAAGGTTTACGTTAATGACCTTTTCCCAGTTTGCAAAAGGAAACTTGGTTATCTCCTCGCCCTTCTGCCTGATAAAAAGCGCGTCGGCGGTTATGCCGGCATTATTGATAAGTACGTCTGCCGCGCCGTGGTCTGCCGAGTATGAGTTAAAAAATGCCTCAACTTCCGATTCCTTTGTAACGTCAAGAATCTTACCGTCTATGCCGGTCTCCGCCTTCAGAGTGTCAAGATTTTCCTGAATTACGTCCACTACGAAGGGATTGGCCCCCGCGTTTTTCATATCCACCGCAAACTTCCTGCCCATGCCTCTGCCGCCGCCCGTGATCAGTACATTCTTTCCAGCTAAATCCATTAAGTGTCTCCTCCTTTGATTTTATTTATTGTTGTAATATACCCACAAAAAGTAGCGCACTTAGTATATAACGAGGCAATGATTTTGTCAAGGATTCGATTGCCTGATAAAAAACAGGGAAAAAATATTTAAAGCTGTTGAGTGCGGCATAGCGGTCAGGATTTCGTAGGACGATGTCCCCTGCGTACCGCCAACCGGTCTGCCACGAGTAAAATTGAGGTACTGTGCCTTGCAAGCGTTGGCCGGTTTGACGAAAACGGTTTAAATGTGATAGCGTAGGTGCAAATTCTGAATTTGCCGGATTGTGATTTTACAGAGGGGATAGCGCATGGAAAGGTATCTGTATGACCTTGTGGATATTCTTATAGTTGTGTTTTTTCTTTTTGTATCGAAAAAGACGGCTGATTTTCTAACGAAATTTAATGACGACGATGCGGTGGAAAAGGGCGGCAATGCTGCCGTTGCCCTGTGGCGTTTTGGGCAATATTTCGGAATAGCGGTTGCAATGGCCGGCCTTCTGGGCAGCGAATCATCCCTGACCGGCGTGCTGTCATTCTTTTTAAGCGGGGCGCTTGTTACCTTGCTCTTTTTCCTCTCACACTATATTAACAGGTACCTGTTTCTTTTGGGCATAGACCAGAATAAGCGCATTGCAGATGGCAACGCCGCAGTCGGTATGGTTGAGTGTGGGATATATCTGGCGTCTGGTCTGGTTTTAAATGGGGCGCTCTCTGGCGGCGGCGGGGGATTTATATCCACTATAGTATTTTTTGCGCTTGCCGATTTTGTCATGGCGCTTGCTTTTTTAGCTGCGCAAAAGATATTTCATATTGGAATAAAAAGTGAGATTGAAGGCGGCAATTTTAGCGCCGGCATTGTCCTTGCCGGGGTTATCATATCCTATGCGCTGATTCTTCGGTCAAGCGTTACCGGGGATTTTATTGGATGGGGACGCGGCGTAATGTCGTTTTCTGCAAGCGCCTTCATTGGGCTGGCCTTTCTGATTATAGTTCAGAAGGCAGCCACCTATATATTTCTTCCCGGCACTACGCTCTCTGAACAGATAAAAAACCGCAACGCCGCCGCTGTTATCGTTGTAGAGGCAATTTCTCTTTCGGTTGCCATTGTCATAGGTCAGATTATGTGACATGATGGTGTGCCATGAATAAGAAAATTAAGTCCGCCTCGACCGGTGGTATATTCTTCCTCGCCGCTAATGCGTTGTTAGCCGCCTCAGGCTGTTCGCCGCAGCTGAAGGACTGCCCTGCGGAGTTTGCAAATGCCCCGGCGCCGCTTCAAAAATACGGCGTCATCACAGAGGTTCAGGAAATTGAGAAAGGGCAGTTTAAGGTTATCAGCGAAGTCCCCAGCAAATGCAGCGGCGTCATATTAACCCACATGGACGGCTCATCTGAGATAATCCCGCAGCAAAAGGCTGAGCTGATAGCCAGATACGCTGACCCCGGCGGCATTGGGCTTGACCTCGGTACCGTGCTTGCCTCAGGGCTGTTTGGATACATGCTTGGCAGGACGCCGTTTATCTCGTCGCATATCTACGCAAATGAAGGCATTTACAGGCAGACCCTCGCAAGGAAAGACGTTATTACAGAGAAAACAGGACGTACCGATCAGCCGAATATCTCATTTGACGCCAGTCTGCCGTCAGGCCGACAGAGTAGTGGACGCTATGGCGGCAGGCAAAGCTACGGCACGGCAGGCGCAAAACGCGGCGGCTTCTTCTCAAATTTTTTTGGCCGCTTCTCAAGTTAATAACGCCTGTGAAAACCTTAAAGGTCAATCCTATCCCTGAAGATATTTACCGCGAAATTGGCTGCACATGGTACAAAACGCCGGGCGATGCTCCCTCGATAGCAGACGAACTTGTCCTGATAACAGAGGCCGAGGGCGACAGCTACTATAAGGCCGCCGAAGAACTCTATGACATGTTTATTCACGCGGCAGACCATGTCATAGAAAACCGCCTCTATCGCCTGCTTGACATTGACGAGGCACTCATCCCAATGATTGAGCACACATGGAACTCTGACCGGCACTTTCACCTCATGGGGCGCTTTGACTTTGCCGGAGGCATTGACGGCCTTCCCATTAAGCTGATTGAGTTCAATGCAGATACGCCCTCTTTGATATATGAGACGGCTGTTATCCAGTGGATGCAGCTCAGGCATAACAAGCTCGATGAGACGCGGCAGTTTAACGCGCTCTATGAGACCTTAAAAGAATCGTTCATAAGGCTGCGTGGCTTAAATCCTTGTTTTGCAGCAAGTCCGCGGGAAATTCCCCGCGCCCTGTTCTGCTCGCTCAGTCAATTTCCAGAGGACGAAAACACCGCCCGCCTGATAGAGGAGGCGGCGTATGAGGCCGGTTTCATTACTGATTTTGAATTCATTGATAATGTCTTTTTCTCAAGCGGCGAGGGCATATTCCTTAAAGACGCGGAGCGTTACTACAGGTACGATTACTGGTTTAAGAACCTGCCCTATGAGTTTATAAGCCTCTATGAACCAGAGCTTGCGGCGATTCTTACCGATGTGCTGATTAACGAAAGGGCGGTGGTGCTCAACCCTCCATACGCGCTATTGTTTCAGTCAAAGGGGCTGCTGAAGATACTCTGGGATATGTACGGCGGCCACCCGCTCCTGCTTGAGAGCGCGTTTGAGCCGATGGCGGGGAAGGCATATGTGGAGAAAAAGACCCTTGGCCGCGAAGGGCAAAATGTTTCGATTGTAGATAAAACGGGAAGGACTGTCATGTCTAACGACGGCGAATATGGCGCGTTTAAAAGTGTATATCAGGAATATGCCAGATTCCCTGAGGACGAACAGGGCAGATTATATCAGGCCGGTGTATTTTTCTCATATGAGCCATGCGGTCTTGGTTTCAGGCGTGAAAGGGGGATAATCCATAACAATTCCCAGTTCGTGGGGCATTTTGTTGAAGGCTGACAGCGAATTACACAAAACTAGACAGAAGAATCATAATTGTCTAGTTTTCAGATTTTCCTAATATGCAATTTTACCAAGTTTGAAAAAGTGATGCGATAAATGATAACATGAAACAACACAAGCGAGTAGCGGTTCTATATATAAAAGAATGACTGCATGATTACTCCCAATATCAGTGAGAGAGAAGGCAAAGCCTGTCGGCCCGTGCCGTTGAATCCGTTAGGATTCAACCCAAACACGCAAATTCCGTTTGGGTTGCAGATTGATCACATCAGAGCATCAATGCAGGAGTTCATAGACTTTCTCGGTTTTATAAACACTGCCCTACACTCAAAGCAAATCCCGCGCCTTGAATCCTTCCTCATGCCAGCTAATTTCAGTAGCATGGTGGGAGAGTTTATGAACGTAGCAATACCGAAATACTGCCCTACTGTGGTCAAGAATAATTATCACAACGGGCATCCCGACCTACTTCCAGCAGGCATGTACCCAAACGATGCCCTTCAGCATGGCACAATCGGAATCGAAATTAAAGGATCACGACACCGAAGCGCCTGGCAAGGTCACAACGCTGAGGAATGCTGGCTGATGGTTTTTGTTTTTGACTCGAACACTGCCCGCGACAGCTTGAACAACATCTCTCCGCGCCCTTTTAGTTTTGTTGCAGTGTATGGAGCTCAATTGGTCAAGGAAGATTGGAACTTTTCTGGTCGCTCCGAGACGAGCCGTCGCACAATCACGGCCAGCGTGACCCGAAGCGGTTTTAACAAGATGGTTTCAAACTGGATTTATCGAGGTGTGGACGTCGACATCTCTCCAGTTTCCAAATAGGGGTAGCGTTTTTGGCACGTCCATAACTCGCCGAGCCGTCGGCTTCTTGCCAAGTGCGGTCAATTCAGGAATCGCCTTTGTTGCCATGGTGAAGTATTCTATACACCTGTCTACGCCGATAGCGTGCAGCTCCATTGCTTCAGCTGCGGCAATTGTAGAGCCTGAACCCATGAAGGGATCAGCAATGATGCCATATCCAAGGGGCAAGGCTGCATAGACGACTTGTCGCATGAAGGATTGCGGTTTTAGGCTGGGATGGTTAGCTATGTCCCGCTCCATTCGCGGTGTGCGTTCACTTGAGATCATATCCTCGAAAGGGTTGCCGTTTGGCAGACGGCGCAGGCCGCCAGTATGAAATTGGCGTAGACATTCGCTTACGGTCATTTTTGGAGGCAGCGGCTTACGGAATAGTCCCCATGGCTCATAGCAACCGCGTGGCAACGACGACACGTCATGGAACTCATCTTCTGCATTCTTTGGCCGGTCGCCGCCTCGCAATGTGCGGACTTGTCGGATCAACTGACCGCGAAATTCTAAGCCGCCTTGTACTAGTGCTTCATACAACATCGCAGCAATGAAGGCATTCGTGGCAATTACGACATGCCCACCGGGCTTGAGAGCCCGAACAGCCATGCGTGCCCACTTTGTAAAAAAGAGACATAGCCTCCTCCGGTCTTTAGTATCAAGCGCTGTAAAGCGTGGAAGTGGGGCACGCACAGAGCCGTCAAAGGCCGGGGGTAAACGCCAAATGCCACCCTTTCCTTTTGCCCGTTTCTCTAATTCATGATCGTCATATTCTCTCACCCCATAAGGTGGATCAGTGACAACGGCATGAATTGAGTTTTCAGACAGACGTGACAACCATTCAAAACAGTCAGCATGAATAATGCGCCCATACGTAAAGGCTTTGGTAGTGTAATCGAAAGCAAGCTCTTTCGTTATGTCCATTGAGTGTGACATCATTTCTCCTGTACTTCCTGCAAAATAACCTCTAATTCCTGTCTGCTGTAAAGGCGGTAGCCGTTGACTGGATGACGGTAAGGCAGAAGTTTGCCAGCTTTATCCCAATTGCGCAGAGTTGACTGAGACACACCTATCATGGCAGCAGCCTTGCTTATGGTCAGATAATCCTTTAAGTTCATCGTCGTGGCATCCTATCTACACACTACTAAACCTTGTTAAACTTTGTCAATAGTCATTGGCCACTACTGCCCTCCGCAGTAAAGCTATCACGAATTTGGGGGGACACAGTACTTAATTCCGGCAGTGAGCTTTGGTAAGCTGTCTACGAACATCCCCCGGCTTAGAGATTATCTCCTTGCCTTCTTGTGAGCGTCCTTTATTGTTGCCAATAGTTTATTTATATCAACCGGTTTCTCAAAATATGCGTATGCGCCAAGCGACTTAGCCATCTCTTTATCATCATCCGTACCGTGCCCTGTGAGGATTATTACCTCCACCTTGGGGTTCTTTCGTTTTATCTCCTTCAGTACGTCAAGGCCGCTAATCCCATCCATCTTTAAATCCAGGACAAGTACCTCTGGCATTTCCTCATCAATGAAGCTAAGAGCCTCCTCCCCGCTAAACACAGCGGCAGTCCCTATATCGCGCAGCTGCAATCTGTTAGACAGGGTCAGCGCAAAATCCCTCTCATCATCTACGACAAGCACCTTTGACGGCAGCTCAAAGTCGTATTTCCTGTATATCTCATCATTAAAATCAGGCCCCTGCACAACGCTGACCCTGCTTACACCCTTGACGGTTACCGCGATATTAGTTAGTTCTGCCTCAAGTTTTTTCAGCCGCAGCGTGTGTTTATTTACAGTGATAGTTATCTCGCCGCTCTTAGAAGTCACCATTACGTCGTGGCCATTTTCCACAAGACGCAGCCTCACCAGCGAGGCAAGTTTAAAGTCAGCCATATCGTGGGATTGTTCAGCGTCGTTTTCCATGGTGATTTTTCCGGCGTTTTCCATTATGATTGATAACGCCTCATCCTCTGAGACCTTATCCGTAGGGATTAAAATATCGTAGAGCGTTTTTTCCCACAGGGATTTTTTAAAGAGGTACTGAGTAAGGCAGTTGAGTTCATTATCGAGGGTTTGAAGCCTTAACGAGGCATCGCGCCCAGATAAATTATCAGCCCTTGACGCCTCAATTTTTCTGGTCTGTATATCCGATATAGTGCATACACGCAGGACGTGATAGACGCTGACAGGAATCAGATGCGCCGAAAACCCCTCGTATATGGCCTTATCGTCAGGCAGCGCTTCTGACAGCTCCATCTGGATATATGTCAGGAGCCTTTGTTTTTCAAGCGTAAAGTTATTAAACACCGAGGGTTTGTGATAAAGCGCCTTAATAAGTTTTCCTGCAGGAACGTTAAATCTCTCAGACGTACGCCTCACAACGTCAGCCTCGCTCAAATAGGCATAACCGCTCCTTTGGGCGAGTTTCCTCTGAAAATCCCCGCCTAAAGAATACGCCCCTTTAAATAACGCTATAATTGCCATATACAGTTTATCTCCACATCGGCAATGCCTTCACCTGTGCATTATACTACTTTATAGGGGATTTTAATGTCAACATGGCTGCTGGGTTAGTGTTTGTTATTTAAATCAGGATTATTCTATAATGCCGGATATTATTGGAGAGTTCGCTACGGCGGCATAGGGAGAGTTATCGCAATGGATACGGTTGATAAAACATGAAAACCACAAGGAATATTGAAGCGGCAAGGATGCTTACCCATCTTGCCCCCTCATCCATAGCAGCCGGGCCGTCAAGATACTTGCGCCTGAAGATAAGCATTGTCGTTATCCTTGTTACGATTTCCATTGTGTTTCTTTTAATCGTTTTTTTTGTGAGCCATTTTTGGCTCCAACGATTTCTCAATGAAGAGACACAGAATCAGACTCGATGGCAGATGGAAAACACAAAAAACTCAATAGAGTTTTTTATCAATCTGAAGGTCTCAGCCCTGCGTTTTCTTGCCTCAGGGTACACATTCGAACAACTCCTTGACCAAAAAACCCTGCACTATCTGTTCAGTAATTTCAAGAAAGACTTCGGTGACACAGTTGACCTTGGCGTCATAGACTCCATGGGCATAATGCGCTCCTACGCCGGCCCGTATAACTTAAAGGACAAGAACTACTCAGACCAAAACTGGTTTAAGCAGGTTGAGGTGCAAGACTCATGCGTAAGCGAGGTATTCATGGGCTACAGGGGAAATCCACATTTTGCCGTTGCTGTCAAAACCACCATACCAGAGACCAACGGGTTTTGGATACTGCGCGCTACCGTGGATATCAAGACCCTGCAGTGGCTTATATCCACAATAAATCTCAAGGTCAATGACGACGCCTTTATCGTCACCCCAAAGGGAGTTCTGCAAACACCGTCACGATTTCACGGCGATGTGCTAAAATTTTCCGATATAAAAATGCCGTATCTTCAGCATGGCGTCAACGTTTCAGAACAAGAGCTTCACGACGGTACGCCTTTTATCTACGCCTATACTTATATCAAGGATTCCCCGTGGATACTGTCAGCCGTCATAAGGTCTAAGGCGCAGACGCCCACCGCTAAGTCTTTTCTTAATCAACTAATTGCAATATTTGTTATAAGCATCCTGATTATCATCGTGATAACCGTTAAAATGGCGCATTCTATGGTGAACTGGATAAGGGAGGCCGACGAAAAAAGACAGGAGGCCCTTTCAGAGATTGAACACTCGGGGAAGCTGGCCTCCATAGGGCGGCTTGCCGCCGGAGTTGCCCATGAGATAAACAATCCTCTGTCAATAATCGGGCAGCGCGCCGGCCTGATAAAAGATATTTTGGAAATGGCCGAAAGCGGCGAAGATGGATTTAATGCCATGATAGACGAAATGAAAAACAAAGAAAAGTTCATCGGCCTGACAAACGGCATTCTCGACGCGGTAAACCGCTGCCGCACAATTACGCACAGGCTGCTGGGATTTGCCCGCCGTATGGACGCCACATATGAACTGATAGACCTGAATGAGACACTCTTAGAGGTGCTTAGCTTTCTGGACAAAGAGATACTCTTCAGAGACATAAAACTAGTGCGCAACCTTGCCTCTGACCTGCCTAAGATAAAGACCGACAAAGGACAGGTTCAGCAGGTCTTTCTAAACATAATAAACAATGCCGTTGACGCCGTCTCAAGAGAAGGCGTCATAGAGCTGTCATCAGAGCAAAAGGACCCACAAACTGTCACAGTCTTTATCAGCGACAACGGGCAGGGCATTCCAAAGTCCCGCATTAAACATATATTTGAACCATTCTATACTACAAAGGAAAAGGACAAGGGCACAGGATTAGGTCTTTTCATCTCATATGGAATTATCAAAAAACTGGGCGGCGCCATTTCCGTAGAGAGCGAACCAGGCAAGGGGACGACATTCATTATAGAACTGCCATTATTTTCACATGGGGAGGAGGCCAATGCCGCCGGTTAAGCTCTTAATCATTGACGACGAGGAGGACTACGCATCGGCCCTTGTCGAGCGCCTGAATTTGAGAAGGTTTGACGCCGCCGCCGTATATAACGCAAAAGACGCACTGGCCGCTGTAGAGACCCACCGTCCCGGCGTTATCCTGCTTGATCTTTTTATGCCCGGCATGGAGGCCAAAGACATGATAAAGACCTTAAAAGACGCCATACCCGATGTTGAGATTATCATTGTCTCAGGGCATGCCGACCCCGCTTTGGACATCATAAAGTCGGCCTTTGATTACATAATTAAACCGATTGAAATTAATGATTTAATTGAAAAGGTCAACATGGCCGTTTCAAAACAAAAAGGAGCCGTATGATGACCAATTGCAGCCAGCAAGACCATCTGGCCTTTATCGGAAAAATACTTTCTCTCTACACACACGAACAGAAAAACCACCTCGCAATCATCAACGAACAAGCCGGTTTTCTCGGTGATATGATTGAGTTTTCTGAAACTCTCAGCGCTCTGCCTGAGGCCGGTCAACTGCTCAGTATTATTAAGTCCATAGACGCTCAGATAAAGAAATCATCGGACATGGCAAAATCCCTGAACTCCTTCGGCCACAGAATGGATACAGCGCTATGTTCGTTCAGTGTCAATGACTGCGTCAAAGAGACGCTTGCCCTCTTGCACAGGTTTACGGCCCAGAAGAGGATAACGATTGAGGGCGGCTATGCCCCAGACATAACCCATGTAACCGGCAGCCCGTCAACCCTTCAGTTGCTCCTCTTTAGAGCCGTCATGGCTGTGGCAGAGGAAAACGCGCCCATCCATATAAAGACATTCAACGCAGACAACTCAATAATCATCGGCATAACCTCAGGCAGCCCTGTTGACTTCATGGAAGACTCCGACTATTTCAAGCCAATGCGCGCGATAACGATAAACGGCAGGGAGATAAATATCATAATACCGGCATAGTGTCTGCTACCAACCCTTGGTATCCATTATGCCCTGTATCTTCTGTCTTAACTTCTCATCAACGATTACGGCTTTTTTATTCTTGGCGCCGCCTATTTTTTCAAGCAGGACATTCATGTCAACGGGTTTTTCCATGAAATCCACAGCCCCTCCCTTCATTGCCTCAACGCCTTTTTCCAATGTCGCATGTCCGGTCAGGATGATTACCTGAAGGTCGGGATTGTCCTGCTTAATATGATGAAGGACCTCAATTCCGTCCATCCCCGGCATTGAAAGGTCAAGCACAATGGCGTCGAAGTCCTTTTCGTTGATAATTTTCAGGGCATCGGCGCCACGCGTCGTGCTGTCTATTCGCAGCCCCCTTGCCTGGAGCCTTTTTGACAGCATTTCAAGAAACTGCTCCTCGTCGTCCACTATCAGTACGCTTGCGTTTAGCTCCTCTGCCATCACCAAACCTCCTTAGACGCCGTACACCTCGTCGCTATAGTATACTGCTATGGCAGATTCTTTGACAACTGTCACCAGAGCCGCAAAAAAAATATTTGTAAAAAAATATTTGTACAATTTTTTTCGATTACTAGTATAATAGCCGAAAGGCAGGTCGGTGGGCTTTTCCAAAAAGTCCCCCTGTCTAAGTTGATGACTCTGCAGTGACGCGCTTCCGGACGGTTGGGGAAATGGCTTGATAGTAGTCAGGCATTCTTTAACATGTTAAATAAATAATAAAGCTGCAATTTTGATTTTTTTGGAGCAGACATATGAAACAACTGAACATACTGCTGGCAGACGACGAAAAGGACTTCGTGGAAGTGTTGTCAGAACGAATGAAAATGAGAGGGTTCAATGTTGCAATTGCCTTTGACGGGCAAGAGGCCGTTGACAGCCTCAAACAACAGATACCTGATGTGCTGGTGCTCGATATGAAAATGCCGCGCAAAAACGGCATAGATGTTATGAGATGGTTAAATATTCAAAAAATTGAGCTGCCTGTACTGATACTAACCGGCTATAGCTCTGAGACGGAAGAGGATGAGGCATGGAAACTGGGAGTTTTCGACATACTGCGAAAACCACCTGAAATAGATGTACTTTCTAAGGCAATAAAAGAGGCATACTTAAAGAAGGCCCTGTAGACAGGGCAATATCATACTCAGTTGGGAGGTATTAATGCATTTTTTCAAAGGGTTGTACGAGTTTTTTAAAAGCGCCTCCATAGCCCATGCCCAATGGGATTACGAGGTATCTATGAGCATTCTTAGAAACAGGAAGAAGATGCTCTGGATTATCATCGCCATACTGCCCATATTGCTTGTGGCTATGGCGGAGGCCGGCAACATGTTAGGGGCAAAGACGGCATATGCCCCAGCCTTTTATTCCACAAAGATTTTTGTAGTTTCAATCGCCATCGGCCTTGCTGCCGGGCTGATTACGGGCTGCATTGGGGCTGGTGGAGGATTTATCATTACCCCTGCGCTGATGGCCGCAGGAGTTAAGGGAATACTTGCCGTAGGGACTGATCTTTTTCACATCTTTGCTAAGGCGATTATGGGTACCACTGTGCACAAAAAACTTGGAAATGTCTCTGTAAAACTGGCCGTTGCGTTTCTTGTAGGGTCAACCGGCGGCGCACTCATCGGTGGATTTATCAACAAGGGGCTGTACGACTATGACCCGCTTTTAAGCGAGGCGTTTATAAGCCTGATATATGCCGCGCTGCTTGGGTTTCTGGGGTTTTATTCACTTATTGACTTTCTCAGGTCAAGAAAGGGTGCAGACACAGGCGACGCACATGGCGGGACAGCCGCGGCACCGGCTGTTACGATAAAAGTTCAGGCTGTGAACATTCCTCCTATGATAACCTTTGACGAGGACTATGTGCCCGGCGGAAGGAAAATATCAGGCGTCATAGTTGCGGCAGGCGGCGTCATCGTAGGCATAATGGCCGCTATAATGGGCGTTGGCGGCGGGTTTATCACGTTTCCAATGTTTGTTTACATCTTTGGCGTTTCTTCGATGACCACAGTCGGCACTGACATCTTACAGATAATATTTACCGCCGGCTTTGCGGCGATTACACAGTATGCAATCTATGGATATGTGTTTTACACGCTTGCAATGGGGATGCTGCTTGGCTCGCTGATAGGCATTCAGGTCGGGGCCATGACCACGAAGGTCGTCAAGGGGATTCATATCAGGGGATTTTATGCTATATCCATACTTGCTGGGTTTATTAACAGGGTTGCGACACTGCCGAAAAAGTTGACCGAACTTGAAGTGGTAAACATACCCAAGGGGGTAAGCAACGGCATAGAAACCTCCGGAAATGTAATCTTCTGGGTCGTGGTGGGCTTTTTTGCCATATGGATATTCAGCAAGTTCTTTGGAAATATGAAGAAATTAAAAGAGGGGGCATAAGATATGTTGATAGAGAATAAAAAGACTTTTTCATTAGGCCTTTTATATGGCGTATCGTTTTTTGCGGTATTGGCATTGATATTTTCGCCAATATTTGGCGACGGCAGAAATGGGCTTGTATTTTCTGACGATATGTTTAATAAACTTTCCAAGGGGTCTTCATATTTTATCCCTAAGATAATGAAAGGCAACGAGAAAAACATGGGCAAACAGTTCTCTGTCACCATATCGCTTGACAAGCCGGAGGTTGCCGAGAAAGCCGCAGCTCAGTTTAAAAAGGCGGGGAGCGAGGTAGTGTTGGACTCACAAACCCTAAAGATAACCGGAGACCTCGGCAAGACCCTTGCGGTTATACTACAAGACTCTGACGCGATGTTTAACAATAACTCCGGCAAATTAAAGACCAACTACGGCTATGACGGCAAAGAGGCGCTTAACTACTGGTGGCAGGCGCTTTCCAAGATGGACAAGGCGCTAAAAAAAGACGGCAAAATAAAGGAATCTAACGAGGTTGGCACAGTAATGAAAAAGGCCGTCGAACCGGCGTATAACTTTTACGGGATAGAAGCCCAGCAGGTCTCAGACAAGATAGGCGTCATGTCCGGGCTGCTGGTATTTTACGTAGCCTATACGATGTGGTGGGGGTTTGCGATATATTTCATGTTTGAGGGGCTTGGGCTTTCGATGAAAAAGGCCAAGGTAAAGAAAGAGGTATAGAAATGCAAGGCCGGCGCTGTCTAATTAGTTATACGCATTCCCAGCGCCGGCCATATAAACCAGACAGCCGCCGCTAAAATAAATAATAAAACGACGCTCAACACCGCACCCTTAACAAAGAATTCACGGGCGGTAAACTGCTTCGATTCGAAGGCGATTGCGTTTGCGGCAGAGCTTCTGATAAGTAAAAACGGCATCGCCGAAGAAACGGAAATGGTAAAGAAAACGGCCTCAGGCGTAACGCCGAAGTATTTAGACATAAGCAGCCCCACTGGCATGATAAGCGCCACAGCGGCAGCGTTTGTCAGCACATTGGAACAAATAAACGCCACAACGCCAAGCAGCATGACAAAGGTAAACCAATGGAGTTTTACTGCCATCGCGGCACATCCTGCGGCAATCCACGCAGATGCCCCCGTATCCCACAGGCAATAGCCTATGCTGATTGCCCCGCCAAAAAACAATATAATATTCCACGGCACATCCTCAAGGTGTTTAATCTCCATCAGCTTGAAAATAAAAATAAGCGCAGGGCATATCATCAACAGGGCTGCCTTGTCTAATCTTTCCAGCGTTGGAATGAGTGAACAGAGCAGCAGCAGTATAATGATAACCGCCAATATGAAAATTGTCAGAACCTCCTTCTGTGACAATGGCCCAAGCTCGGCATAAAGTTCTTTAAACTTATTGCTCAATCCGCTTAGAGATTTCCTGTTCGGCCTGAAAAAAACCGCCATAAAAATCCAAATAGACAGTATCGTTACCCAGCCAATCACAAACATATATTTCGAATAACAGGCAAATGAAATATCCCTCTGAACAACCTCTTTGAAAATCGCAATAGATAAGACCGCCCGTGGGGCGCTAAACAGTGTGAAGATACTTCCTGCACCGGCTGAAAATGCCATGCCCATAAACAGGCCCTTTCCAAACCTCGTCGGCACATCCTCGCGTCTGTAAAATGAATAAATCGCCCATATCAATGGGAATATTGCCGCAGCGGACGACGTATTTGACATAAAGTGAGATAAAAAGGCCATAACAAAAAATGTCCCGCCGTATATCATTAATGTATTTTCGCCAATAATGGACAGGATTTTATAGGCAGCCCGCCTTGTCAGCCCCGTCCCGGCAAAGACCATCCCCATGAGTATCGAGGCAAAGATAAACACCACAGCAGGGTCCATGTAATCATTAAAAACCCTTTTAGCGTCCCGTATACTGAATAGCGCCTGAAGCGACCCCATGATAAGGGCCGTAATGCCCGCTGGCAGCGCCTCAAAAAACCACCATATCGAGGCCAACAAAAACACAGCCAGAGCGCCCTTGCCCTCCCTGGTTAAGGGAAACCTCACCCCTGCCGGGTCAACCATATCGGGCAGCCCCGGCATATAATAGACCACGAAAAAGGCTGCCATGCCTAATATGATATAGGCTGCCCTTTTATAGTCAGTCCTTGCCTTTGGCCGGGAAAACCCCAGTGTCTGCGCTGATTTTGAATACCCTGTAGGGGCGCCTGATATCTTTTGTGGCATAGTCCTTTACGCAATACCCCCTGAAAACTCATTAAATATATCTGACAGCATTATTAGCCCTACTAACTTTCTTTTGTCTTCCAGCACGGGCAGCAAAAACAGGTCGTTTTGCAGCATTGTATAAGCGGCCTTTGCCAGATGGTCGTCAGTACCGGCGAAATGCTCTATGGGATAGAGAATATCGCTTACCGGTTTTTGTACCAGTTCTTTATTGGACATGTCAAACATCGTGTCCCAAACAAGGGACAGGGCAATGTCTCCTTCGTGGCCGGGCTGTGAAGACATTTTAAGAAACACCGGCTCTAATCCCTTGAGTATCTCTTTTATCCCAAGCGTGCCTATAAGATGATATTTCTCCTCCAATACCAGAACAACAATCTGATGCGGCGCCTTCTCAAGACCGGCGCTTTTTATTATCCCTATGGCCTGCCGTATTGTAAACCAATAGGGAATGTGCGGGAACTCAGATATATCTGTCATCAGGTCTTTGACTTTTCTTTCGCTGGACATTCGGCCTCCACATATTGCCAAAGTTGGCTATAAATATTATCATACAATATAGTATAATTAAAACCGTGGGATTCTTTCAAAAAATATTAGATAAATTCTCCGGCGCCCCGGCAGATACCGGCAACGCCGCCGAAAAAGAGATGTTTACACAGAAATACTCCGCATTTCAGGCGCTTCTCGGCGCTAACAACGCCATACTTATGACAATGGCCGATATGGAGGACAAACTCTCAGGCGAATACCTTATTGACAGGCAGTATATTGTCCAAAACGCCGCAGCCATATCAGCCAGCGTAAAAGACGTTATTGACAGATTAAATGAGATTGCAGACGGCAGATACGCAGAGCTTTACGAACGATACCGGCAGATAAGCACTGGCGTAGAAGAGGCGTTTATCAGGAGGCGCCCTGTTTCTGACGGCAGCCTTACTGTCTCATTTGACGCCTTAAACAGGACAATGGCCGACTTGGCAGGAGGTAAAAACGCCAATCTTGGGCAGATGAGAAATGTCGTTTCCGTCCCTGTTCCCAGAGGCTTTGCCATCACCTCAACGGCTTATATACGCTTTATGCAGCATAACGGGTTTCTCGATAAGATAAACCAGCGTCTAAGCGGCTTGTCGGTAGATAATATGGAGGCGCTAAGGACGGCAAGCAAAGAGATAAAGGAACTGATACTTAATGCGGAAATCCCGCCCGATATGCAGACAGCCATCACAGAGACTTATGATGGCGTTTTCAATGGGCACGACATACGCGTATCAATCAGAAGCAGCGCTGTGGAAGAGGATGACGAGTTCAGCTTCGCCGGCCAGTATTCCACATATCTGAACGTCAGCAAAGACGACATCCCTGTAAAATATAAGGCCGTCATAGCAAGCCTGTTTTCAGACAATGCGATCTTCTATTATAAGACAAAAGGATTCAAAGAAAGCGACATGGCTATGGCCGTAGGCGTAGTGGAGATGATCAATGCAAGGGCGGGCGGCGTCATGTATTCAAACGACCCTAACGACCCCGCCATCCACAACATAATAATAAACGCCGCATGGGGGCTTGGCACAACTATCGTTGACGGCACTGCCTCAGCACAGACATATACGCTGGCCAAAGAACCGCAACTGCAGATCATCTCAAGAAATATACCTCACCAGTCAGCCATGGCTGTCTGTAATGACTCTGGCAGCATAGACGACGTTCAAACGCCGCAGGCTATGCACGAGGCGGCCTCACTTTCTGACGCAGAGATAATGGAGCTGTCCAAATACGCACAAATACTTGAGCGGCATTTCGGGCTGCCACAGGATATTGAGTGGGCAGTTGACCAAAGTGGACAATTATTCTTCCTGCAAACAAGACCGCTGCACATTTATACACATGAACCCTCGCCCCATGTGCCTACGGACATAAAAGGACATAAACGGCTTATAGAAAAGGGAGTTGTCACCTGTAAAGGCGTAGGACACGGCAAGGCATTTATCATAAGAAGAGAAGATGATTTGTTTGATTTCCCTGAAGGAGGCGTCCTCATAGCCAGAACTACCTCGCCCCGCTATGTAACCGTAATGAACAAGGCGGCGGCGATAGTAACAAACATTGGCGGGGCAACAGGGCACATGGCCTCACTGGCAAGGGAATATCGGCTGCCTACGCTGCTCGATACAGAAATTGCCACCTCGGTAATCAGCCACGGGCAGGAGATAACTGTTGACGCGGTAAACGGCTATGTCTATGACGGCTATGTGAGAGAGCTGATAGACAATTATGAAAACAAACCAAATCCGTTTAAAGATACACTGCTCTTCAGGATATTGTCTCAGGCGCTAAAATGGATAGTGCCGCTAAACCTCATCCACCCTGAGACAGAAGAGTTCTGCCCTAAAAACTGTGCCACCTATCACGACATCACCAGGTTTGCCCATGAGAAGGCCATGCAGCACATGTTTTCAATAACCGACATTGCGGCGGTACACTCAGGGTATGGCGCTGTCAGGATGGTTACCGGCCTTCCCATAGACTTATATGTTATTGACCTTGGGGGCGGCATTGACGGCATCCCTAAAAGGATAAACCCCGAACATATAACCTCAATGCCGTTTAACGCATTTTTCAGCGGACTTAACGCCATGCCGTGGCCGCAGGGCAGACCGCTCGATGTTGGCGGTTTTATGGGCATGGTAGCTAATTCGGCCACAATGAGCGAGGCACAGATGGTGGAGATGGCAAAGTGCAGCTTTACGTTTCTTTCAAAAAACTACATGAATTTCTCGATAAGACTTGGCTATCACCTGTCACTGGTCGAGGCATATGTCAGCGATAATTTGAATGACAATTATATTAAATTTCATTTTAACGGCGGCGGGGCGCAGTTGGACAGGCGCATACGCCGGGTCAGCCTTATTGCCGAGATACTCAGAGAGATGGATTTTGACTCTATTATTGTTACGGGCGACGTAATTGACGCGCGCCTCTCAAAATACAAGAGGCAGTTTATTGAACAGAAGCTCACCATTATGGGCAAACTAACGGTTTACACCAAGCAGCTGGACATGGTCATGTACAACGACTCAGTAACTGACCACTATAAGGCTGAATTCATAAAAGACCATATTGCAGGGTCTGTCAGGCAGCAGCAGGGGTAATGGCAATAATTCTAAGCGGCATATTCGCGGCCTTGCTAATCGGCAGGCTGGTCAGGCTTGCGCTGGTTAGGTTAAAGATTATCAAAGGCGGCGCCAATAGCGTTAACGATATTGTACTGACCTATGTTATCACGTTTGTAGTGATATCGTTAATCGCCAGATGGCAGGCGCGGCTGTTTATGCCTGGTGTGGCCGCCATGATTTTATATGACATAGCAATGCTTAAACTGTCCTCTTCGATGAGGGCCGGCACGCAGTACCGCGCTGAGGCGTCAGATGACCCTTATGCTGTGCTGGGCGTTCATGAGAACGACTCCACTGAAAAGATCAGGAAGGTATATCGAACACTCCAGCAGACATACCATCCCGACAAACACTCCGCCGATTCCACGCAGGCGTCCATAGAGCAAAAGACCGAAAAAATTAAACAAATCAACGCGGCCTTCGACTGGATAATGAAACACCGCGGCATGTGACTTTGTCACACAAAAGTATTGAAATATACTCATAATTAATTTTATGATACTGCCAGAATGTGCACATTGATTTTACAATAGGGGGTATATATGTCGGGAACCGGGAACATAGATGTATTAATGGAAGAGAACAGGCTGTTTCCGCCGCCTAAAGAGTTTGCCGACCATGCCCATATCAAAAGCATGGAGGAGTACACAAAGATTTATGAAAACTCTGTGAAAGACCCTGAGGGGTTCTGGGCGGGCATGGCGGAGAAAAATCTCCATTGGTATAAGAAATGGGATAAAGTCCTTGAGTATGATTTCAACAAACCGTTTGTCAAATGGTTTGAGGGCGGCAAGCTAAACGCCTCATATAACTGCCTTGACAGATTCATACATACGGCGGCAAGGAACAAGGCGGCCATTATATGGGAGTCCAACTTTGGAATCAATAACAAGACATATACCTACCAGCAGCTCTACTATGAGGTCAACCGGTTTGCCAATGTGCTGAAAAAGCATGGGATAAAAAAGGGCGACAGGGTGACAATATACCTGCCGATGCTGCCTGAGACCGTGATATCGCTGCTTGCCTGCGCCAGAGTCGGGGCAATTCACAGCGTTGTCTTTGGCGGCTTCAGCTCCCAGGCCCTAAAAGACAGGATACAGGACTGCCAATCCAAGATGGTGATAACGGCAGATTACGGCGCAAGAGGAAGCAAGCTTGTCCCCCTGAAAACAAACGCCGATGAGGCGGTGGAGCACTGCCCATCGGTTGAAACGATAATAGTTGTCAAGGAACACTCGGCCACGTCAGACGGGATTGTCAATATGCCGGGGCGCGATTTCTGGTGGCACGATGAGATAAACGCCCCTGATATTAAATCCTACTGCGAGCCGGAGTGGATGGACGCCGAGGACCCTCTGTTTATACTCTATACGTCAGGCTCAACAGGGAAGCCCAAGGGGGTGCTGCATACAACCGGCGGCTATATGCTTTATACAAACACGACTTTTAAGTGGATATTTGACTACAAAGACGAAGATGTTTATTTTTGCACGGCTGATGTAGGCTGGATAACGGGGCATAGTTATATCGTTTACGGCCCTCTTAGTAACGGCGCCACGGCAATTGTCTTTGAAGGAATTCCCACATACCCTGACCCCGGGCGTCTATGGAATATTGTAGAAAAGCATGGAGTTAACATATTTTACACAGCCCCTACCGCTATCAGGGCGCTGATGAAAGAGGGAGACCACTGGGTAAAGAGGCATGACCTTTCGTCGCTCAGGCTTATAGCCTCAGTGGGAGAGCCGATTAATCCTGAGGCATGGATGTGGTACCACGAAGTAGTAGGCGGCGGCAGGCTGCCAATTGCCGACACATGGTGGCAGACAGAGACAGGGGGGATACTGATAACCCCTCTGTGCGGGGCTATGACGCTAAAGCCAGGGTCGGCGTGCAGGCCGTTTCCCGGTATAGTGCCCGCCGTGTTAAAAGAAGACGGCACACCGGCTAAGGTAAACGAAGGCGGCTATCTGACAATAACAAAACCCTGGCCGGGAATGCTCAGGGGGACATACGGTGACCCTGAAAACAAGCGTATCAAAGAGGTCTATTTCTCACGCTTTCCCGGCGTGTATTTCAGCGGCGACGGTGCCAGATGCGACGATGACGGCGACTACTGGCTCATGGGGAGAATAGACGACGTAATAAACATCTCCGGCCACAGACTTGGCACCGCCGAGGTGGAATCTGCGCTGGTAAGCCATGAATCTGTTGCCGAGGCGGCGGTTGTGGGATTTCCACATGACATTAAGGGCGAGGGCCTATACGTCTATGTTACGTTAAAAGAAGGCTATACGCCCTCGGATGAGTTAAAACGCACACTTGTCGCCCATGTCAGGGCGGTAATCGGCGGCATTGCAACGCCTGATAAATTACAGTTTTCCCCGGCGCTGCCAAAGACCAGAAGCGGTAAAATAATGAGAAGGATACTTAGATATATCGCCAAAGGAGACGTTACAAACCTTGGCGACACGAGTACCCTTGCCGACCCGCTTGTAGTGGACGACCTTGTAAACGGCAGACAATAGTAGTGGACGGGCATGACGGCATGTTTCGCTCATCGGCGGCTGTTAGTTCGATAAGAGTTGAAACAGCCGTCAAGGCTATATCTTACTTAGTTGCCCTCACGGGTTTTATAAGTGTGGCTGCCTATGTGAGCTATGTCTACAGTGCTTTGTTTGTCGTAGTCTCTGCAATTGCGGTATTTCTTGACTATAAGCAAAGCAAACATGCCTCCGCCGCCCCCTATATGCCGCGCTGGGTTATCAACACGGTATCGGTTATTGTGATAATCTTGTCAGTAGTGCGGATGTACAATGAGGACATTGTGGAGGCCGCCGTTGAGGCGCTGTTAGTGCTTCTTTCTGTTAAGTTTCTTGAGCACAGGCGCTTCAGGGATTACATGCAGATTTATCTTATCGCGTTATTTCTGCTTGCCGGGGCTGCGCTTTTGTCTGTGGATCTCTCGTTTTTTCTGTACTTTATAGTATTTTTCTTTCTTATTTCGTCTGCAATAGTGCTTCTGACTTATTATTCAGAGGCGCCGCAGCTCTGCCTTAGCCGTGAGGTATTTGCAAAGATTGCATTAAAGACAATGGCGGTTCCGCTTTTTTCAATACCGCTTGCCGCGTTTATTTTCTTAGTGCTGCCGAGGACTGATTATCCTTTTTTTAGTTTCTTAAACCGTTCAGGCGTTGGGCGTTCCGGCTTTGCCGACAGCGTTACGCTTGGAGGCGTATCCTCGATTCAAGAAGACAAAAGCATTATATTCAGGGCAAATATGGAAAAAATAGACGACGCAGACCTCTATTGGCGCGGGATTTTGTTTGATGTCTTTGACGGTACGTCATGGAAGTCCTCTCAGGCAGAAGGACACACCGACAACGCGGGCCTACCAAGAGGCAGACGTATTGCGCAGAGCATATACCTTGAGCCATATGGAAATAAATACCTCTTTGCGCTGGATAAACCTGTATCCATATTCCTGAAAAACTCTCATTCCACGGACGGCTTCATATATGTCGCAAAAAAAGAGATAAAGACTAAGCTGCGTTATGACGCCGTCTCAGTAATAGAAAACGGCGCACGTCAGGCCGCCGCCAAGACGCCTGACAAACCTCCAGACATGGATAAATACCTGAAACTGCCGGAGTCCCTTCCCCCTGAGATTGCCGCCCTGGCAGTAAGACTCTCCAGAGGCAAGACAGGGCGAAGCGCCATCGAGGCCATATTGACATATCTCAGAGACGGCGGCTACTCCTATTCACTGACAAACCTGCCCAAGTCGGAAACACCCCTTAGTGAATTCCTGTTTAAGACAAAGTCAGGAAACTGCGAGTACTTTGCCTCGTCAATGGCCGTGATGCTTCGTGCCTCAGGCATAGCGGCTAACGTCCTTGGCGGCTACAAGGGCGGGCAATATAACACAATAGGCGGCTACTACATGGTAAGCCAGAAAGATGCCCACGTATGGGTAGAGGCATATATAGAGGGCGAGGGATGGCGGCGCTTTGACCCAACGCCGGGGAACTCTTTCTCATTCAATATGGAGAAAAAAGGCGGCTTAATTAGATCATTTAAAATCACATTTGACACGCTCAATTATTATTGGGGCGTATTTGTGATAAACTATAACCTTGACAGGCAGTTGACTATTCTGCAAAAGTTAAGGACAAACATCAGGATGCCCGTGCTGAAGGGCTCAGCGGCGGCTCTTGCGGCCAGATTAAAGAAATGGGGTTGGGCTATGGCTGCCGCCCTGGCAGTCATGTTATCGGCAGCCGCCATAAGGTGGATATTCTTTAATAAAACACCGAAAGAGACAAGGCTTCTCAGAGATTTTCTCGGCAAGCTCAGGAAATTCGGCTTTGTGAAACGACCTTCTGACGGCTTGGATGAGTTTGTATCATCCATCTCCGACGACGGACTGAGGGCTCAGGCAGGCGAGTTTGCCGTAGAGTTTGAGAAGATTTACTACAGAGACGAAAGGTTCACAAAAGAGCGGTTAAAACGCCTCAGGGCGATGCTCAAAGCTATGCGCCCGCCATAAGGCTTAAAAACCTTCGGTCTCGATAAATTGTCTTACTTGCCGCAGCAGATGTTTCCCCTCTCTGAAGGTAAGCGTAGCGTCTGCCTCAGCAAACTCTGCCCACTTATATGCCTTTATCTCTTCTTGCTGGATAGTTACGGCCTTATTTGATACGCGCCCAATGAAGTACTGGACGGTCTTATGGATACGCTTATTATCTCTGGTAAATGAATATTTTTCAATCAACGACTTGTCTTGCCGGATGTGCGCGCCATGTATGCCGGTCTCTTCGTTGAACTCGCGGCATGCTGCCTGATAGGGGGTCTCATCACCCTCGGCATGGCCTTTTGGAAATGCCCAGTGCCCGCCGATGTGTTGAATCAACAGATAATATACCCTGCTGCCCTCTTCGCAGACAGCGGCAACCCCATATGACTTGTCCTCTAACATAGCCGTCGTAATAGTACCAAAAAGGAGGCAATAATTGAAATACGCAGCGCTGACAGGACATTTCTGCCTTGCTGAGACAAAAGTCAATTTAAAACTTGACAAAAATGAGGCGGCTCCTATATCTCAGGCACTGAGACGTTTCAGAAGCAACGGAATATGAGACGCTCTTATTAAGAAATCTCATCAGGGTTATCCACATCACGTCAGACAAAGACATGCCTTGTTTAAGGAGGGAGATATGTTGAAAATTCGTAAAATGTTAGGCTTTGTGCTTGTTGTTGTCAGTTTTTTTCTATGGTATCAGTGGTAAATGCACATTCATGGACTCAACAAACTGCTCCAGGCGGCCAACGTTGGAAGACAGCAGCATTCTCGGCAGATGGGACAAAGCTTATTGCTGGTACTTATAGTGGATATATATATACCTCAAGCGACTCAGGCGCTACATGGACTGCACAAGGCGCAGGAGCTGGAAATAACGATAAACCAATAATACTGTTGATGTGATCGCCAATAGCGGCCTGATGGCCGCCATTGGCTTTAATATCATATCAATAAGTGGGGAAGTTGCAGTAATCAACTTGACAAAAATGAGGCGGCTACACATACTAAGGTTAGTAGAGATGATCCTTATGCAACGGAATTCGGGACGATCTCCATCTAAGATTATAGCCGGGGCTATCCACTGTATATTAAACATTGTTGATCTTTACGGAGGGAGATATGTTGAGATTTCGGAAAATGTTAGGTTTTGTATTTGTCGTTGTCAGTTTCTTTTTTATGGTATCAATGGTAAATGCATATACATGGACTCAACAAACTGGTCCAGGCCAGGCATATTGGTCATCAGTAACGTCCTCATCAGATGGAACAAAACTTGCTGCTTCAGTTTCTTATGCTTATATATATACCTCAAGCGATTCAGGTACCACATGGACCCAGCGCACTGGCACTGGCGTCATTGAAATGGGCACGGTAGCGTCCTCATCAGACGGTACTAAGCTCATTGCTGCAGGTTATGGTTATATATATACCTCAAGCGATTCGGGCGCTACATGGACTCAGAGAACAAGTGTCGGCTACAATTTTTGGCAATCTGTGGCGTCCTCATCAGATGGCACTAAGCTTGTTGCCGCTGCTTTGAATGACAGGTTGTCTGACTATATATATACCTCAAGCGATTCAGGCGCTACATGGACTCAGAGAACGAGTGCCGGCAGCAATTATTGGTCGTCAGTGGCGTCCTCATCAGATGGGACTAAGCTTATTGCTGTAGATTATTATTATGGAGATATATATACCTCAAGCGATTCAGGCGCAACATGGACTAAACGAACGCGTATTGGCACTAACTCATCCACAAATATGGGATACAAAGTGGCGTCCTCATCAGACGGCACTAAGCTTATTGCTGCCGACTATTATGGTTACATCTACACCTCAAGCGATTCTGGCGTAACGTGGACTAAGCAAACGAGTGCTGGCAGCCATAATTGGTACTCAGTAGCATCCTCATCAGACGGGACATATCTCATTGCGGCAGGTTACGGCGACTATATCTATATCTCTAACGATTCAGGCGCTACATGGGGGGCGCAAACAGGTTTAGGCGTCCAAAACTGGCTCTCAGTAGCATCCTCATCAGACGCTTCTAAGGTAGTTGCAGTAGTATCTAATGGTTATATTTATACAGGAGTAGATTACTCACCGACTGCCTCCTCGGCATTTAACGCAATCTATAGCCAATATGCCTCGTGGTTTGGCTCAACAAACGGCAGCATTCAGACTGGAACATCATGGATATCCTATTACCAGTTATATACCAACGGCGCATACATTATAGCCGGAACAGACGGCAGTATGTATGTTTACTATGGCGGCCAGTTGTACAGTTTAGGGATGAACTGGCAGTCGTTAGGCAAGGCAGCCACAGCTATTTCCACAATCTATAGCCAATATGCCTCATTCTTTGGGACAAAAAGCGGAGGCGTAGGCACGGCAACATCAGGCGGCAGCACTTACTATTACCAATGGTTTACCAACGGCTCTGCCATAGTGGCATGGACAGATGGAAAGTTGTACTCGTATGTTAACGGTACAACGTATTCTTTAGGGGTAAGCTGGCAATAACCATAACCCAATAATATTGTTGACGTGATTACAAATGGCGGCCTGATGGCCGCCATTGTCATCAACAGGGGGAGGTTCTATGGTCAGCGCTTGACAGCGCCTGCGCTCATAATATAACCTATTGTCTGGTTACTACTAACAGTTATTAAGGGCAAATTGATATGGACTGGAAATTTTCGCCTCTTCAGGTAATAAATGGCGAGGTGAGCTATTCGATAGATGACTATAGAAAGGACCTGCAGGAGGAGGTTCTGACGACCCTTGCCAACTTCGGCATGGATGAGCATTCAAAGAAATTCTATGTGGACTACGTTTACACGCTGTTTTACTGGCTTGCCACAAATCAGACCGTCCTGACATACAGCAGATATATTCATGAGCGCCTTCCAGATGATTTAGAACTGAAAAAAACGCTTACAAATACTGAATTCCTCTATTCCCTCGAAGTAGATAACGTCAGCTTTGTTGATATGCTGCGAGCAATACTTATTACCCTGACCTTGGGGTTTCTGAAAGACGGCATGTCTTATGAAGAGGCAAGGACGGCCTTGAAAAACGCCGCCGGTTTCTCAAGAGAAGTGTGACCGAAAAGGGCAACATAGCAAGGTCGGCGCTGTCTATGACCGCCGCTACGTCAATAAGCCGCATACTTGGGTTTATCAGGGATATGCTTGTGGCGAAATTTCTTGGCGCGGGCGGGTTGTCGGACTCTTTTTTCGTAGCCTTCAGGGTGCCGAATCTGTTGAGGGAACTGTTTGCCGAGGGTTCGATGTCCTCAGGGGTAATTCCCGTCCTCTCCGAATATAATGCCACCAAAGGCCATGAAGCCGCCTCGGCTCTGGTCAGAGCTGCCTTTACATTTATCGTTATTGTATCGGGGCTGGTATGTATAGCCGGAATATTCTTTGCCCCTCAAATCATTAATCTCATAGCGCCCGGGTTTTCTTCAAACCCGGAGAAATTCACTCACACCGTCTTTTTAACGCGCATAATGGTTCCATTTTTATTTTTTGTAAGTATCTCGGCCATCGTCATGGGCGCTCTGAATTCGCGCAAGGTATTTTTTGTACCGGCTATGGCAAGCGCGTGGTTTAATGTTGGCATAATCTCTACGATTGCTGCACTTTATCTTGGTCTGGCCAACCGCTCAGTTGCCGTTGCCATAGGGGTGACGATTGGCGGGTTTTTTCAGTTTGCATCTCAGGTGCCCTCATTTTATAAGAACGGCTTCACGCTAAGGCCAAGTTTCACATTCAGCCACCCCGGCCTAAAAAAAATCGGCTGGCTTATTCTGCCCGCCACAGTTGGCACTGCCGTGTCGCAGTTTAACGTATTTATCAGCACCATATTGGCGTCCTATCTACCGGCGGGCAGCATAACATATCTTTACTACGCCATGCGCCTGATTCAATTTCCAGTAGGAGTATTTGGAGTTGCTATGGGTATGGCCGTCCTGCCATCGCTATCAGAACACGCGGCCAAGGGGGATTTTGACAGCCTCACCAATGATTTTACATTCTCTCTGAAACTCCTGTTTTCAATTACGATACCCTCGATGATTGGGCTTGCTTCATTAAGCGAACCCATTATAAACGTCCTGTTTCAACATGGACACTTTGATTATCAGGCTGTGCGCGGTACGGCAACGGCGTTGTTGTGCTATAGTGCGGGGATTTGGGCGATGGTCGGAGTGCGCGTTTTGGCCTCGACGTTTTATTCTATGCAGGATACGAGGACGCCGGTCAGGACTGCCGTCTTCACGCTTATCATAAATATCTCTATGAGTATCATTCTGATGGAGCGGCTGTCGTATGCCGGTCTTGCGCTGGCAAATGCGCTGGCTGCCTCTGCGAACTTTCTTGCCTTATTTTATTTTTTGAACAAGAGACTAAGACACATAGAGGTTAGAGGCATCGTCTGGTCATTTATGAAGACGCTCTTGGCCTCGGTTGTGATGGGCGGGGCGGGGTGGTATCTGGTTCATTTCAGGAAGTGGGACGGCACGGGGCATTTTCTTGTAAAATCCCTGTATCTTGTCTTTATAATCGGTGTATGTACTGCAATATATTTTGCCGCAGCGCATGTGCTGAAAAGCGAAGAGGTTGACTATATTACTAAGATGTTCAAAAGAAAGATAACGGGGAGAACATGATGGCAGCACTTTTAGATTGGATGAGGGAGATTCGAAGGGAAATTCACAGGCAGCCGGAGCTTGGGTTTAACGAACACAAGACGGCGGCGTTGATAGCCGCCAAACTTCAAGGTCTTGGCATTGACTTCAAAACCGGAGTAGCCCAAACGGGAGTTGTGGGATATCTTGGAACAGAGGGGCCGACAGTGGCGCTGCGTGCCGATATGGATGCGCTGCCGCTGACGGAGTGTACGGGGCTGCCGTTTGCTTCTGAGACGCCGGGGGTGATGCACGCCTGCGGGCATGACGGGCATGTGGCCATAGCGCTTGGGGCGGCGCGTATACTTAAAGAAGACCCGCCCAAAGGCAGCGTGGTTTTCATATTTCAACCTAACGAAGAGGGCTCAGGCGGGGCAAAGCCAATGATAGAGGAGGGGGTCATAAACGGCATAGACGCCATATTCGCCGGCCACATAGACCCGCGCTACGACGCGGGAAAGATTGTCCTGACCCCCGGCGTTAACAACGCCTATACCGACGGCTTTCACATAGAGATAACTGGCCGAGGCGGCCACGCCGCCCGACCACATGAGGCCATAGACGCGGTAGTCATAGCCTGTTCGATGGTAATGCAAATTCAGGCGATTATCTCTCGCAACGTTGACCCGCTCAAGCCTGCCGTTATCACAATAGGGCAGATTACAGGCGGCACGGTTAATAACATCATTGCCGAACATGCCCTGCTATGGGGTACAATAAGGACGCTTGACGATGGGACGAGGCAGCGGATATTTGAAAGGCTGAGGGCGGTGGCCTCTGCATTTGCGGCAATGTACGGGGCCTTGATTGAGGTGAAATTCCATGACGGCTACCCGCCCCTGATAAACCACGCAAGACAGTATGAGACGGCAGAGGCGGCGGCGCAGGCCACAGTAGGCCGTGATAACGTGATAATACATCCAACGCCAAGCATGGGCGGGGAGGACTTCGCCTTCTTTCTGGAGAAAATACCGGGGTGTTTCATACGCTTTGGGGGGCGAAAGGCGGGGGTTGAGCAATTTCCTCTACACAACCCGCACTTTGACTTTGATGAGGCGGCGCTGATAACGGCGGCAGAGTTTATGGCCAAAGTTGTACGCATGGAGATTGAGAAATTAGCGGCAGAGGCCGTCTAAGCCCTGAAAATCATGGCATTTGATGGCTTTACTGAAAGATGGAATTAATAGTAGAATTAAGTATATCGTGGGAGGTGAGATATGAAAATTAAGGCGGTATTCGTTAAAGACGGCGATTGGTGGGCAGCGTGGACAGACGATGTGCCGGGGGCATGTACGCAGGGAAGAACAATAGAAGAGGCAAGAGAAAATCTTCTTGATGCTATAAATGAAATACGAAAACCGTTTGATTTATAGCGAGTGACAAAAATATGTTCGCATTGTCATAGATGTAAGAAAGTAAGAAAGTAAGAATTCTTACATCTAGATTTTTTAGAAGAGTATGTGCATAATAAGTATTGATGCCAGTATCATTATTAGAGCCGAATCCAGAAAATGCGTCAATACATGAGCTTAAGACAACTGCTCGTTTAGGGACATATGAAACGTCTCTAAGGTGTACCGCGATTCAGATGCTGATAACAGGCATACCACGAGAACAGATTTACGAAGCGCTTTCAGTCACACCCAGAAGTATACAAAAGTGGATAAATGCATTCAATAAAAGGGGAGTAGACGGGTTAATAGCACGTAAACGTCCTGGCAGACCGAAAAAGATAAAAAAAGAACAGGCTCAAGAATTGGTAAAATTAATAGAAGAGCCTGAGCAGACTGGGCGTACCTTTTGGACTGCCAAGGCTTTTCATGGGTACATTACCGAAGCATACCAACTTGAATGTTCTTATAAGACAGTCTTACGTTTTTTTCATGAGGAAGGTTTCGCATTAAAGGTGCCGCAACCGTGGCCAGATCGTCAAAACGAGGAGCAAAGAGACAAGTTCCGGCTGAAGCTCAAACAGCTTTGTGAAGATACTGATGTTGACATATGGTACGCAGACGAATCGGGTTTTGAAGGTGAGTCGAAACCTCGTAGACGTTGGGATAAGAAAGGCTCGAAAAGCAGAGTTGTTCATAATGGCGACCATATCCGTATGAACCTTATTGGCACGGTGTGCCCACGTATAGGTGAGTTTTTTGCGATAGAGGCATCAAACGTTGATTCTGATATGTTTCAATTGTTCCTTGACGAAGCAGACAAGTGTATTACACCTCAGCGAAAACGCAATGTGATTATTGTTGATAATGCCACATGGCATAAAAAGAAGTCTTTGAATTGGCACTTCTTTGAACCTGTATATCTTCCGCCTTACTCGCCTGACTTTAACCCGATCGAAAATATCTGGTTACTAATGAAACAACGTTGGTTTAAGAACCTCCATTGCCGTAATGTTGAAACGCTCATTGCACGCCTTGATGAGGCGATTCTTGACCTCACAAACAATCCCGCTCAAGTCATAAAAACAACCTCTTTCGGAATTCTATTTTGACACTCGCTATAGAATCATTGCCAAAGCGAGAGATAATGTTAGAAGAAATTGAGGTATGAAGCGAAAAGAGTTGATACGACATGGCATGGATGTGCGTTATCGCGGGAAGGTGCTAAGCATAGCAGATATATTAATCTATGGGATTTAGAGAAATTTGCAACTATTCCAAGACATGCAGAGATTGCCGACATGCTTGCCAGAACAATTTGTAAGCAGCTCGGTATTCCATATTCAAAATAAATTAGTATGAGTGAAGAAAAGCTAACTTTATACCGGTATCGTCACTTAGAGGGTGAGCATTTCGAGCGAACGAAGAAAATCATCACTGATTCAGTATTGTACTTTGCAAGCGCGTCATTCTCGCTTGATATAAACACTATAGGGTGATTAGCGGCCATTATTTCAGGTAAAGTTGCGCCCGTTCAGCAAGTTCTATTGCTTTTAACTTGATTTCTGACTTTTCCTTCGGCCAGCCCACAATGTTTGCATGGCGGGGAGGGTCGTCATTTGCGTCAATTTCAAGACCTACATCATTTACTTGTACTGCAATGATATCCGCACGCGCCAATAACGGTAGTTTACGCAGAACTCCTACTTTGTCGCCAAGCGCCCATATGTCATTATTGTCGAGATCGAAAATACGAAACACAGACAAGAGCCTGTTTTGTGGCGGCATAAAAGCAGAGTATCTTACACTTTTATCAGAACCTCTGAAATTATTTGTCGAAAATATAAATCGCGTTAATTTTTCAGAGGGGCTGCATATCACAACGAATATAATCTCATTATATTTTGTATAACCGCCATTGGCAATGTGCTATCAAAATGCTCTTCGCCATGCACCTTATTTCCGACAACCAGACCGGCATATGTAATACGGCGGTCGCCGCTGACGCTAATAACAAACACCTGCCCCTTTCCCCTATACCACTCAAACCCTATGTCGCCGGTTGGCTCGGCAACCATCACAGGCGTTGGAATTGAAGATGGCAGTGCGTCAATTACCATTTGCGCCTCTTTAAATGCACTATTGGTAATGGCTTGGGCGCCCTGACCGTCCCAGTTCTCAATTGAACACTCCTTGTACATGTCCTGCAAGGCAGCGCACATTTGATCCGTTCCTTCAATATTCTCTATAATGCCTGAAACCATAGCCTTATTCATAACCTTGCCTCTATTTGTTATTATAACATATCAAATATATTTAAATTTACAAAACGTCTCAGGCTAACTTGGTAAACCATGTTTTCATGCGGCGTCAGCCTCAGCTGCAAAATTCAGCGGCAAGAGTTTGCATATGCCGCCGGTATTTGATATAATATAGAATGAGTAAATACGATAACGGGGGCAATTAATGTCAGGCCATTCAAAATGGGCACAAATTAAACGAAAAAAGGCGGTTACAGATTCGCGCAGAGGGAAGGTCTTCTCCAGAATCGTCAAAGAGGTCTCCGTGGCGGCAAGAATGGGCGGGTCTGACCCCGAGGGTAACCCTCGCCTTCGTACCGCCATAGACAAGGCAAAAGAGGTCAACATGCCCCTCGATAACATCAAAAGGGCTATTCAAAAGGGCGCAGGAGAACTCGGCGGCGCCATGTACGAGGAAATCATCTACGAGGGCTATGGGCCGGGCGGCGTTGCCATCCTTATAGAGGCCATGACAGACAACAAAAATAGAACCGTTGCCGAGATAAGATACGCCCTCACAAAACATGGCGGTACGCTTGGAGAGTCGGGCTGCGTTGCCTGGATGTTTTCTAAAAAGGGCTGTATTCTGATAGATAAAAAGGCCGCCACAGAGGACGCCCTCATGTCAGAGGCCCTTGAGGCCGGCGTGGATGACCTGAAAAACGACCCCGGTGACGACATGTACGAACTCATCACCTCAGCCGAGGACATGTCTGCCGTGAAGGCGCATCTGGAAAAGGCGGGCATTGCCGTTTCGTCTTCTGAAATCACCATGATTCCCGGCAACTATATCGAGGTTGACGCCTCCACAAGCAATAAGATGATGCGCATTATAGACGCCCTTGACGAACTTGAAGACGTCCAAAACGTCCACGCAAATTTTGAACTGCCCGATGAGGAGCTGTCATAGGCAAAATGGCTGCAAAATCCGCCCGCCATACAGCAGCGCCTTATAGGGGCTGCTGTGTGCTGGTTCTTGCGCTGTTATTGTCAGTTGCCATAGCCCCAGCCGCTCACGCCCAGTCTGCCGTTAAGATGTCTCCAGAGGAGGAGACATCAATCTCCATATACAAACAGGCCAGTCCATCAGTAGTCAACATCACCACCACGACTATGGTTCAGGACTTCTTCTCCATCTACCCTCAAAAAGGCTCCGGCTCTGGTACGATTATCACCCCGGACGGCTATGTCCTGACAAATTACCACGTCGTTGAGGACGCCTCTGAAATTGGCGTTACCATGATTGACGGCAAGAAATACCCTGCAAAATTCATTGGCGCAGACCAGGACAACGACATCGCCGTCATTAAGATTATCCCTGAAAAGAATATCGCCTTTAAGGCAATAGAGATGGGCATCTCAGATTCCTTACAGGTAGGCCAGCATGTCTACGCAATAGGAAACCCGTTTGGACTGAACTCCACTATGACCAGGGGGATTGTAAGCGCCCTGGGACGCCCCCTTACTACAAGTTCAGGCAAAGTAATTGACAACGTAATTCAAACAGACGCCGCCATTAATCCGGGCAACTCCGGCGGCCCGCTAATTGAGTCAAGCGGCAGGATGATAGGCATTACCACCGCCATATTCACGCCCACCGGCGGCAGCGTCGGCATTGGCTTTGCTATTCCCATAAGCGTTGCCAGGGCGCTGATTCCCGATTTGATTAACCATGGAAAGGTCAGAAGGCCGTGGATTGGCATCGTAGGCGTTCCGCTATGGGAGAAACTCTCCAAGGCGCTTGGCCTTCCCGTTGGGGCAGGCGTGCTGGTATCTCAAGTCGTCCAGGACAGCCCCGCCCACAAGGCCGGCATAAAGGGCGGCAACAGACCGGTGGAAATAAGCGGTACGGTTATCTACCTTGGCGGCGACATAATTGTCGAGGCTGGCGGGATAAAGGTAAACTCGCTGCAGGATTTGGCTAAAGCGCTTAAAGATAAAAAACCAAAGGACATAATCGCAATTAAGCTCATCAGAGGTTCGCAATCTATCGTCGTAAACTGTGTCGTGGAGCTGAAATCATAGCCATGAGAACCTGTGCTGTTGTCCTTGCCGCCGGACTTGGCAAGCGCATGAAGTCCGCCACGCCTAAGGTAATTCACAATTTAATGGGCAAGCCCATTGTCACATACGCGGTGGAGGCAGTTAAGGCCGTCGAAGGGGTATCGAAGGTCGTCCTTGTCATTGGCAGACACTCAGAGGATAAACTCACCAGCATATTTAAAGATGACCCAATGGTGTCATTTGCCTGGCAGGAAAAACTGCTCGGCACGGCTGACGCGGTTAAGTCCGGCCTTAACGCCCTTAACGGTGAACAATTTGACTATACGCTTGTAATGACGGCAGATGCACCGCTGATAAGGGCTGAAACTCTGCAGGGCCTAATTGACAGGCACATATCGGGCGGCAATGATGTCACTGTGCTTAGTTTTGTCACCTTAAACCCATCGGCATATGGGCGGATTAAGCGAAATCCCAACGGCACTGTCAAATGTATCATTGAAAACCCGGACGCCACAGAAGAGGAAAGGCTGATTGACGAGGTAAACAGCGGCATTTATGTCCTCAGCAAAGACGCCCTGCCGCTTTTGGATAAGATTCAGATAAATGCAAAAAAGGGGGAGTATTATCTTACAGACATCGTATCAATCGCTAATGATAATGGCCTCAAAGTCGAGGCTGTAAGGCAGATGGACGAGGACGAGTTCTTAGGGATAAACTCGCGGCAGGAGCTTCTTTACGCATTAACCGCTCTAAAGCTGAGGATTAACCGGCACTGGATGGACGAGGGTGTTACACTGATGGACGAAAACACAACGCTCATCGCTCCAAGTATCACTGCGATTGGGCGCGATACGATTATATATCCAAACGTAATCATTGAGGGCAATACCACTATAGGCGAGGGCTGCACTATCTATCCAAACGTAAGAATCGTAAACTCCAGCATTGAGCGCAACGTTGTAATAAAGGACTCAACGCTGATAGAGGACTCAACGATACAGGAGGGGGCTGCGGTCGGGCCGTTTGCCCATCTTAGGCCGGGTTCTGTGATAGGCAAAAAGGCAAAGGTCGGCAATTTCGTAGAGATTAAGAAATCCACGCTTGGCTTTAACACAAAGGCGTCGCATCTATCCTACATTGGGGATGCCGAGGTCGGCGATAACGTCAACATTGGCGCAGGGACGATAACATGCAACTACGACGGTGTAAATAAGTTTAAGACGGTGATAGAAGACGGCGTGTTCATAGGGAGCGATTCACAGCTTGTCGCCCCGGTAAAAATAGGCAAGGGCGCCTTTATAGGGGCAGGGTCAACCATAACGCAGGACGTACAGGAAGGCTCACTTGCGATAAGCCGCGTAAGGCAGCGCACAATATTAGACTGGGTCAAGTCAAAGTTCACCTTGAATAAACAGTGACAGCGGAGGGGCTATGTGTGGAATAATAGGTTACGCGGGGAAGAATAACTCAATAGGGATAGCCCTTGAGGGACTGAAAAAACTTGAATACAGGGGCTATGACTCTGCCGGCGTGGCATTTATCAGAGAGGACTCCGGCCTGATGGAGATAGTTCGCTGTAAGGGCAAGATAAATGAACTGATGAGCAAACCCGCCCTAAAAGGCGTCAAGAGCAGCGTGGCCATAGGGCATACCAGATGGGCAACCCACGGCGGCCCATCAGAAATCAACGCCCACCCGCACAGAGTAGACGACATCGCCATCGTCCATAACGGCATAATAGAAAATTATATCGAGCTCAAGAGCTGGTTAAGCCGCGAAGGGGCAGTGTTTAAGTCCGAGACAGACACAGAGGTAATGTGCCACTTGATTGCGTCGCTCTATCGTGAATACGGCTCAATAGAAGAGGCGGTACTACGCGCTATCAAACTCCTGCGAGGTTCCTATGCGGTGAACGTGTTATGCGAAAAAGAACCTGACAAGATAATCTGCGCCAAAAAGGACAGTCCGCTTGTCATTGGTCTGGGTGACGGGGAATTTTTCTGCGCATCCGACGTGCCGGCCTTTTTGAGTTATACGCGGGATGTCATCTTCATGGAAGACGGCGAGACGGCGGTAATCTCGAAGGATGGAGTAATAATCCGGGACGCTGCGGGGACATTGGTGCACAGAGAGCCGGCAAAGATAACCTGGAGCCCGTCAATGGCAGAGAAGGGCGGCTACAGGCATTTTATGTTGAAGGAGATATTCGAACAACCCCGCGCCGTTTCTGATACGATAACAGGCCGCACCAACCTTGATACCGGGGCGGTTAATTTGTATGAGTTTGGGCTTGATGAGCAGACGATTAAAAAGACGAAGAAGATATTCATAGTCGCCTGCGGCACATCGTGGCACGCGGCGCTGTGCGGCAAATATATGATAGAAGAGCTGGCCGGGATATCGGTTGAGGCTGACATAGCGTCTGAGTTTCGCTACAGGAGGCCGATAATAGGGAAAGACGATTTATTTATCGCCATTACGCAGTCGGGCGAGACGGCAGACACGCTTGCTGCCCTCAAAGAGGCAAAAAAATGCGGCGCAAGGACTATGGCCATCTGTAACGTGGTGGGAAGCACCGCCTCGAGGGAATCCGACTATGTGTTTTACACGCATTCCGGGCCGGAGATAGGCGTGGCCTCAACAAAGGCGTTTGTCACGCAGCTTGTGTCGCTTTATTTATTGTCTATAGCGCTGGGAATTAAGAAACCCAATAAAAAGCAGCAGTTATCCAAACAAGAAGAGCCTTCCGCATTGATTAACACGCTGCTTCATCTGCCCGCCCTTCTTGAGACCGTCCTGATGACAGACGCCGAGATAGAGAAACTGGCTCGGCAATTATCAAAGGCCAATGGTTTTTTATTTTTAGGCAGGGGGATACTGTTTCCAATTGCCCTTGAGGGGGCGTTAAAACTAAAGGAAATCTCATACATTCATGCCGAGGGCTATCCTGCCGGAGAGATGAAGCATGGCCCGATTGCCCTGATAGACGAGGGGCTGCCCGTTGTTATTCTCCTTTCAAAGGAGACCCTGTATGAGAAGGTCATCTCCAATATTCAGGAGGTAAAATCAAGGGGCGGCAAGACAGTGGTGATCTCAAACGAGGACGACGACGCTGTGAGGGATTTGTCTGACCATTTTGTACTGGTGCCGCGCTCAAATAAATTCCTCGATGCGGTTGTGATGGCTCTGCCGCTTCAGTTATTGGCCTATCACATTGCGCTAATCAGAGGCTGCGATGTTGACCAGCCCAGAAATCTTGCTAAGAGCGTAACAGTGGAATAAAAATATAACTAAAATACGGCGGAATTTGTTATTATAGAGGTTAGAGGCAATGGCAGAGAATTTATCGTTAGACAGGTTGAGCGAGGAGCAAGAGGCCGCCATA
>JAKOEO010000016.1:51991-54354 GCA_022321325.1 Candidatus Magnetominusculus sp. LBB02
AGGTCTGCCACTACTGGTTCATGGCCGAGGAGGATGAGGCAAAATATATAGCAAAAAATATAAAAGACCTCTATTTGAAAGGCAATTATGCCTACAACGACATAGCTATTTTCTACAGGGTGAACCTCCAGTCGCGGGCCATTGAAGAGGCGCTTCGCAACGAGAGGATACCGTTTAAGGTAATCGGCTGCTCAACCATATACCACAAAAGACATACGAAGGATTTGATCTCCTACCTTAGGCTGATATGGAATAAGGACGACAATGTCAGCATTCGTTGGATTATAAATCAGCCCAATAGGGGAGTTACCGCCAATACTCTGAATAAAATAGAAACAGAGGCGAAAAAAGAAGGCATAAGCCTATACAAGGCCATTGTAAAACTATGTGCAGGGAAGGGACTATCCACTTCTGTAAAGGAAAAAATCGGCAGTTTCATAGCCCTTTTAGACTTGCTGTCAGAAAATAAACACATCACCCTTTCAGAGGCAATCAAATTAGTGGGCACTCATACAAGCTACATAGAGGCCCTCGATGAGCAGGCATTAAACGATATATCGGAGATAATGTTCCGGTCAGGCGCCATGCCGTTAGGGGAATTTCTTTCAACAGTGTCTCTGACCACCTCCAATGACGACGCCAGAAGCTCAAGCGCCGTATCTCTTATGACACTATGCAATGTCAAGGGAATGGAGTTTCCAGTGGTGTTTATAAGCGGCCTTGAAGACGGACTTATTCCATATTTTAAGGCCACAGAGACAATGGAAGAGCTAGATGAGGAGCGCAGGCTTTTTTATCTTGGAATGACGCGCGCTAAGGACATACTTTTTATGACAGGGGCCAGAAAGCGGCGGTTATACGCAAAGTTTCAGAATCAGGAACCATCGCGTTTCCTTAAAGACATCCCCAAAGACTGCTGCCTATGGATAGAGAAAAACGCAATCCCTACAAACGCGGCCTCAAAGGCGCCGCCGCCCCAGCCTGTGGAGTTTCCATATAACACGGGCTGCCGCGTAAAACATCCTAAATGGGGAGTTGGCGTTATAAGGGATTGTTACGGCGAGAAAAACGATATCAAGGTTACAGTAAATTTCCCCAACGTAGGCGTCAAACGCCTGGCGCTGAAATACGCCAATCTGGAGAAAATCTAAAATGCCGGCTAAGATAACAAATAAAGACGTAACGCACATAGCGGCGCTTGCCCGGCTGAAGCTAAGTGCCGACGAGACTGACATGTTAGGCAGGCAGTTAAACGATATACTGCTATACATCGAAAAGCTCAACGAACTTGACACCAAAGACATCGAACCGACATCGCACATCCTGCCGCTGAAAAATGTCTATCGCCAAGACCGTACAGAAACGCCGCTCTCAAGAGAGTCCGCCCTTTCAAACGCCCCGGACAAGACTGAACGCTTCTATAAAGTAGCCAGAATTATCGAATAGCTACAACTCTGAGGCGTCACCGGATTGATTAGTGTAGTTTGCGCTGCGGGGATTAGGACTGCCAAAGGCAAGATGTATGGCCGGACGTTGAACTAATTAACCTTTTCTTTTTTGAGACTCATGCTGCATATTTCAATGAAAAAATCCCCATTGTCTGTCGAAAATGGAATTACCACAACCGGGGCTTTCGTAGTATGCACTACAGAATGACCCTTACCTAAGATGACCGATGGCAGTGAGATGCCAAACTTATATCCCTTTAGTACGAGAAGCTTTTTTGCCCCTCCGGTAACAATATTCGTAACTTCGCCAACTGTATCAATAACATCCATTTCTAATTCCTTAATGGTGCCGCCGAGCATATTATTCGTTATAGCGACGATGGCAGACTTTGTAAACGATATTGCCAAAGACGCCGTGTGTTTTTCTCCAACCATGCTGATAATGCCTGTTACTTCGCCCATGGCCGTTATATCAGTTTTGGCAAAAGGCTTCCCTGCTTTTACCTCAACCTGCGCCATAGTCGTCATGAAATCAACGGTCGACTTTACAAACGGCGTAACAAAATCAATGTTCAAAGGCATAGGCTACCCCCTTTCGAACGACTATAACATAAAACGCGGCAAAGTATCAATAAAAAAATTATTCCATGTCGTACCAAAGTAGAAATGTCCTATAAGGTTATGGTTATTTCCGACATGGTTCCGACCAGACCGTTGCAAGGACTGTCTCCGCCCCGCCAGAATAACCATGTTCTTTATAATGGGGTTGTTATACCAATTTGTCCGATTAGGTTGTAACTATTGAAACTAATCTCATGCACTATGACAATTGTTTAACTCCTCTGTGGATTGGCGTCATGGTTCGGTCCATTCCTTTAGTACTGCCTGTCTTTGCATCTTCGTATGTTTAAATCT
>JAKOEO010000017.1:0-48272 GCA_022321325.1 Candidatus Magnetominusculus sp. LBB02
ATACTACGGCTGAACTCAGTGATAATCAAGTTTTCATAATCGTTTTTATGGCGGTTAATCTTAAGCCACATGCTTAGGTCAAGCACCGGTACCAGGTGATTTCGCAACGGTACAGTTCCCATAAAACAAGGGTCTTGCGAATGAGTCGTCTGGTCAAGCTTAGGGGCCTCGACAACCTCCATAACTTTGGCTACATTCATCCCGAAATAGCGATGCTCCACATTACCTTCGCTGTCCAGCTCATCAAGGTAGAACTCAAGAACCTCGAACTCGTTCGTCCCGGTATCAAGGAGTATCAGAGACTTAATTTCGTCTATGACATTGCCGCCGCTCATATGATGCTTACCGCCATCACTGCCTCCTGCCCTCTGAGCCAAAAAATATTAAAGGTTCCTTGATTTGTAAAGGTTACTCCTTGCAATCCCTGCCCTCGCACTGTATAGACAATAGCATTTTCTATGAAAAAAGGCAAGTCTAATTTTTGTGTTATTGTCAAACTTAATTTTGAAGCGGCTATAGAGGCGGCCACTTTGTCAGGATGACGTCTTAATCGGCATGTTATTTCATTAGTTCTCTATTATAGGCTGATATGACGGCGCCTCTTTTTAGCATTCCTATGATTTCACCCTTATTTAAAGGGTTTACGACAGGCAGTTCCTCAAGGTCGGCAATTGTAAAACACTCAAATGCCCTCCGCAGCGTATCGTATCCCGTAACAACTGGTATGTCCTCTGTGGCGAGTTCTCCAACGGTTACTGTCTGTTGAATGTATTCATCTGAAAATACCATTTTTATGTCATCAACAGTTATGATGCCTATAAGACGGCAGTTTTCGGTTACCACTGGGAAACAAAGCCCCTGGCCGCCGACAATGAGTTCATATACCGACTTTATCGGCTGTGAGTGTTTTACAGCTATAAAATCCTTTGTCATAACATCTTTGACCTTTAGAGATTCAAGAACATGAATTTCCTTTCCCATAACGAGGTCTATGCCCTGTCGGGAAAGAGAGAAGGTATCAATCGAATCCTTTAAGAGCATCTTTGCTATAAACACGCCGGTAACAGCTGTAAGCATCACCGGAATTATGGCCGAATAGCCCTCGGTCATCTCCAGCATGAGAAACATGCCGGTCAGAGGCGCGTGCGTTGCGGCAGATAAAAACGCCCCAATGCCAAGCATCGCGTAAAACTCCGGCTCAGACGCAAAACCATGGAAAATATGTTGCACTACACCACCAAATGCCCATCCAGCCATAGCCCCAATAAATAGTGATGGAGCAAATACCCCGCCCGCCGACCCCGAACCAAGCGTTACGCTGGTAGCGAAAATCTTAAAAAAAACAAGAGCAAGACAGAGGAAAATCCCATATCTTCCAGCCAGTACATCTGTAATACTCTCGTAACCATTACCCATTATCTGGGGAAAAAAGATCGCAAACAATCCAACAACACCCCCGCCCGCGATTAGCTTTAAATATGGATGTATTGAAATACTATCGAATAAATCTTTGATTTTATAGAATATTATGATAAATAAAACCGCGAGAAAGCCAACAAAGACACCGAAAAGGAGAAATATTGGTGTCTCCGAAAGACCTGTATAAATGTGTGTCGGCACTCTAAATACCGGTTCGCTGCCAAAATAGCTCTGCGAGACTGCTGTAGCTATTGCGGCAGATATCACCAGTGCGCCGAAAGACGTAATTTCATAGGTGCCCAGAAGGATTATCTCAAGAGCAAACATGACGCCTGCAATAGGGGCGTTAAATATTGCCGCAATTGCTCCTGCTGCACCGGCGGCGATAAAAAGCTTCACACGTTTATCAGAAAATCCAAGCCAGTGCCCAACTATTGAGCCAATCCCGCCGCCTATTACTGCTGCCGGCCCTTCCACGCCGGCAGAGCCTCCGGAGCCTATCGTTATTGACGGCGCTATAATGCGTAACAGCACCGTTTTTACGCTTATCGGGCCGCCTTTGACATTAACCTTTGCAAGAAACTTAGGGAATGTGTAGCCGTTGACCTCTCCAGGGAATCTTTTACTTATTGGAATCAGCAGAGCAGCGCCTATAGCTGGTATCAGGGGCAGGAGCAGTCTGCTATCTATAGTTTCCCCGATTCCAAGAAGTCTCTGGCCATATGTCAGCAGGTGTGTTTTCATGAAATCTAAGGTTGCGCGAAACATAATGACGGCAGCAGCGCTTGCCACTCCTGTAAAAACAGCGATCAAAAGAGTTACTGTGTGGCGGTCCACTAAAAACCGCAAAACTCCCCCGCTTAAATATCTTCTTAGTCGATGGCTTAAATGCCAAAAACTCCTTAGTAGGTCAACAGCAGCCTTTCTCATTTTAGTATCACGATTCATTATACAACACATAAAATAACAAACGCAGTGCCTGTGTAAAAAAACACGCACTCTGACATAGATATTCAAACATGTAAAAACAAGGGGTTTAAAAATGACCCTTCAGGGCAAACGCACTATATGTTTATTGTTGTCATATCAGAGTAAGGCTGATGCGGAATATAGTATTTTAATGCTATAAATATTTTATTTCTGTTAACAGATGCTTCTTTATACCAAGTAGCAATCATATAAGTAGATTATTACTCACAGCCAAAACCCCGTCGAAACCTGCTTTGCTGTTGTGACACAGTCTGTTGTCCGGGGTCTGTTTCTACACATCCTCGATCCAAATAAGATTCCGGACAAGCCGGAATGACGACAGGGCAAGCCGGGTCGAGACAATTTTTTTGTCGCGGAGTGAGAGCAAATCTATCATAGTGCGTTCGCCCTGATAAATAGCTGAGGGGCATTTTTTTCTCCACAGCTATAATGGTGTGATCCCTGCCCGATTAATTCCTTTCCTGCCAATGCCACATATCATTGACATCACCCATCAGGTACGCTAAAACCCTGATGCCACATTCATTGACACATAGTGCTTCCAAGCACTTTCTATATCGGTCAGTATTGGGATGTCCCTGCGTTAAAAGGCATAGAATTGTTCTTGCAATTATGTTGGATAATATAATAGAATCGTCCGTATTGATATGAGTGGATTAACTGAATATTTTGAGAAGATGAAGGGGACCTCAAAGTCACCGCCGATGGTCGGCACAAGTGAGATCTTTTGGTCATGGATAGGGGCGCTTTGCGGCATAGGGGCTGTGGCCTTTATCAATTATAATGTTTTTGACGGCATTGAAAGGGTAATGTTAATAGGTTCGTTTGGCGCATCGGCGGTGCTTCTTTACGGGGCGCCGAAAAGTCCACTTGCCCAGCCAAGAAATCTTATGGGCGGGCATGTGCTTTCTGCCCTTGTCGGTGTGGCCTCGTATCAGATCTTTCACAATCAGATATGGCTGGCCTCGGCGCTTGCCGTAGCAACGGCGATAGCGTTGATGCACGCAACCAGGACCTTGCACCCGCCGGGCGGCGCCACTGCCCTTATTGCGGTTATAAGCGGGAAGAACATTCATGACCTCGGCTTTCTCTATGCCTTGATGCCAGTTGGGGCCGGGGCTGCCGTCATGCTAATTGTCGCCCTCATCGTAAATAACACACCCAAGAGCCGCAGATATCCAGAATTCTGGTTTTAGAATTGAATGGGCAGCAAAAATCATTGACAAAATCAAGATTATGTTATATCATTGGTCTATCAATTATAGTATTACAGGGAGGTATTGACATTATGACAGTGAGGCGTGTATTAAGGGTGATGGCGTTGGTAGTTGTAATTGCAATGACGCTGATTTTGGTAACCGGCTGCGGTTTTGTTGCCGACGGCCCTGTGGGCTGGGTCTATACTGATACAACGATGCCAGTGAGCATGGGAACGGCTCAAAACGGGACGAAGGCTGGAAGAGGATGTATTCATTCGTTTTTCGGGGCAATCTCAATCGGAAACGGCAGCATCGAGACGGCGATGAAAGATGGCGGCCTCAAAAACGTCTATACTGTTAACAAGGAAAATCTCAGCATATTCGGCACCTATACGCGCCAGTGTACGCTGGTGACGGGCGAATAGTACCTAAAGATAAAGCTACTAAAATATTAGCAGGAGGTGAGAACATGTCAATAGGAAAGACTATGGCGGGAGAGTCTTCAAAGAGCCGCACAATAGCCCTTGTTCTGTGTTTTTTGACAGGCTGGATGGGCGGACACAGATTCTACTGCAACAAAGTTGGCACCGGCGTCGTAATGATGTTGACGATGGGCGGGTTTGGGCTTTGGTACTTCGTTGATTTGGTGATGATTTCATTAGGGTCTTTTAAGGACAAGGACGACTTACCTATATCTAAATGGTAGGGGTGTGGATAATTTGGGGCTTAATGGGGCGGACAGTGGCTCCGCCCCTTGTGTTTTGCGCGGGTTACGCTCTGACTGTGACCGCGGATGGCCGTGTCGGCCGTGAAGGTGATGGACTTATAGATGCCTATATTTAGCTGGACATGTTATAGATGAGATTACCAGTAGAGCCAAGCGCCCGGCTTGCCGGTGGTGCACTTGCCATAGTGGTGCTTGCCGTGGCGTCAATCGCCTTAAAAAGCGGTTGGCCGGTTATGATTGCCATATCAGTAGTGCTTGTGGCAAGGCCGAGGTGGTGGTCTGTGCTGATTCTTGGGTTTGCCTTTACGATATTTTTAGGCAGCGGCTGGCCTCTTATAGGGTCGCTTTTTTTTATAGCGACGGGTAAACCAAAGCGGTGGTGGCCGATACCTGCGGGAATTGCTTTTGGCCTTGTCGAGGTGTTTTCGTTTTATCTATCAGACAGGCCGCTTGGCATAACTAGGGGCTATACTGCGATGGGTTCGATGATTGAGGCGCTGATATACCCTGAACATGCGAACAAGGTCAACTACTGGGGTGTGTATGAACCGGTGATAGACTGGACGATGGCCCTGATACTTGGCACTGTGATAGGCAGCTTCCTCTCTTCAAGGTATTCGGGGGATTTTAAACTAAATACTGTGCCGTATGTGTGGAGCGTTTCTAAGGGCAAGTCTACGACGAGGCGGTGGTTATGGGCCTTTGCAGCCGGTATAATGATGGGATTTGCGGCAAGAATAGCTGGGGGCTGCGTCAGCGGTCTTCTGATTTCCGGGGTAGTGCAGCTTGCCCCTGCGGGGTTTATCTTTATGATGTCTTTGTGGGTTGGCGGTGTGATAACGACGTTTTTATTTTATAGGACAAGGGTTATAGCGGTACGAAAGGACTGATATGGTAGAGTTAATTACTATAAAAGAACTACTTGGCAGATTAGCCCAGACCTTTGACTCCAGCACTATCGAGGCGGTCAAAGGGCCGACAAGTCTCTATGGCGGCATGATACTCGGTTTGTTATTTGGCGTTGTCTTGCAGAAGTCGCGCCTCTGTAAGTATGACGTTGTAAGCAGCCTGTTCAGGCTTCAGGATTTTACCGTATTTCGCGTGGGTACGCCGATATTGATGGTATCGGTATTGATGATATTTATATTTAAAGACACCGGCGTGTTTGAGCTTCATGTGCCTAAGACGGTGATTGTGCCGCAGATAATAGGCGGTCTGATGTTTGGGGCGGCGATAGCGATAATGGGGTATTGCCCGGGGACAGCGGCTGGGGCGCTTGGAGAGGGGTCGCTTGACGCCATTCCATCAATTTTGGGGATGATAGCGGGGGCGGTGTTATATGCCGAGTTTTTCCACGACTCATGGGAAAACACCTTCTTAAAATGGGGCGAGATTGGCGGCAAGACATTCTTTGAAATCCTGAAAATTAATCACTGGTATCTTATCGTCCTATTTATGATGATGTTGACGATGTTTTTAATTGCGACGACGATGTTTGATATCTTCATAGTATTTATGCGAAGGACGTTTAATATGTTTATGGAGATGACCGACGCCCTCGAGGAAAAACTCCCGCCGGCAACAAAGCCATACGCCAAGTCAACGATAGAAACGGTAAAGAAGTTCAAGCAAAACCTGCGCGATATGTTTAAATAGCAACTGCCCCTTTATGATGTCAATAATATTTCTCTTGATATGAAATAAATGTACACGTTTAATTACCTCCGCATTAGTGTACGAGGAACTATATCAAAGCGAACATCTTTCAGAAATTGATATTAAGGACTACTTACAAAGCCTTGTCAGACATCTGTTCCATTCTTTTGTGGTTGACATGGGAAAGATTGACTTTAGATTTGAAGTAGAAAGCATTGCCGTTGGTATAGATATAGCGATTCCCTGCGGCCTGATAATGAACGAGCTGTTTACAAATTGCCTGAAATATGCCTTCAAAGGTAGAGACAGGGGCGACATTACAGTCAGGCTTCGTACGTTGGACGAGGAGATGCTTGAACTAATCGTAGCCGACAACGGCGTTGGCATACCGGAAGAGGTGGAGATAGGAAAGACAAAGAGCCTGGGCCTGAAGGTAGTCTCAGCTCTGACTAAACAGTTAAAGGGGCAATTAGAGCTATCCAGGGATAATGGGACAACATTTAGTTTGAGGTTTAAAAGGTCGTTGTCATAATGACCTGCTATTAAAGGTTAACAGAGGCGGCATGTGCCGAAAAATCGGATAATGATAGTCGGGGACGATGGAGCCAAGGCAAGCCCATTTGAAAATTGTAATAGAAATATCTCTGATAGATTCTCGATTTCCCTGCAATCCAGAAGATGCAGAACAAATGAATAACTAAAACTGTCAATACCAGCCTCAATTTTGTCATTCCAGTCTCTTTTTTTGTCATATCGTTTAGACATATGACGGTGTTGTAACATTTAGGGATGTCTAAAGCGAACGGCTCTCAGGCGGAAATTGTCATACTATAATTTTTTTTTTGAGGTGGTAGGGCGCTGGTCTTTTAAAATCGCTCTGAATATGCTATAATGAATATTCTATATTTGAAGTGATTAAGGAGGGAGCAGTTGAAAGAGGGAATACATCCAGGTTACAAAGAGTCAAAGGCGACATGCGCCTGTGGCGTTGTGTTTGAGACGAGGTCAACAAAACCCGCCATTACCGTTGATATTTGCTCGAAATGCCATCCATTTTACACTGGGAAGCAGAAGATTGTTGACGCCGAAGGTCGCGTAGAGAAATTTAAAAAGAAGTATGCAGGGACGAAGAAGTAGGCTCTGAAGTGAAAGTAGGCGGGCAGGCCGTCATCGAAGGCGTTATGATGAAGAACAGGGATTTGTGGTCTGTAGCCGTCAGAGACCCTATGGGTGTCATTCACGTCAAAAAGGAGCGGCTGCGGCCTCTGCCTAAAATCCTGAAGATACCGTTTATCAGGGGTGTCAACGCGCTCTATCAATCGCTTGCCCTTGGCGTTAAGGCTATTAATTACTCTGCATCCAAGGCGCTTGACGAAACAGAAGAGAAACCGATGAGTTCGCTGACGATTACGCTGACGATGGTCTTTGCCTTTGTCATGGGTATTGGGATTTTTCTATTCCTGCCCCTGTATATTACAAAGCTCATTGCAGCGGTCTTGCCGCCAATTGGCGAGAGTTCCTTTCTTTTTAACATAGCTGACGGTGTTTTAAGGGTCGGATTTTTTATCGTATATATCTTTATTATAAGCCAGTGGAAGGATATGAGAAGGATTTTCGAATATCACGGGGCAGAGCACAAGGTAATTTTTGCCTTTGAGGCCGGGACTGATATGGAAATTTCAAGCATACAGAAATTTGGCACATACCATCCGCGATGCGGCACCAGCTTTCTATTTATAGTAATGCTGATGAGCATTCTGGTTTTTTCTGTTATACCAAAGACATGGGCATTCTCATGGAAATTTGGCTCAAGAGTGGTGTTGATACCTATGATTGCGGGGCTTTCCTATGAGATATTAAGATACTCGGCCAAGTCAACGGCTAATCCATTGATTAAATTTCTGATTCAGCCAGGGCTTCTGCTGCAGCGTATAACTACAAAGGAGCCGGATGATTCGCAGATAGAGGTGGCGCTTCGTGCATTGACAGAGGTAGTACCCGCCTTAAAGCCAGAGATGGAGAAGGTTTCATGATTGAAAAATTAAACGCCATAGAGGAAAAATACGAGGAGATTACGGCGAAACTTTCAGACCCGGCTGTCCTGTCCTCGCAAAAGGACTACCTGCGCTATTCAAAAGAGAGCGCCGACCTTGAGCCTCTTATCGGAAAGATTCAAAACTACAGAAAGATGCTGGAAGGCTTAGAGGCGGCAGAGTCAATAATAAAGGAAGCCTCAGACGAAGAGCTTCGCGAGATGGCAAAAGAAGAGATTGACGAACTCAAGGCCAAAATCCCCGTAATCGAGACAGAACTAAAGCTGATGCTTGTGCCAAAAGACCCGCGTGACACCAAAAATGTCGTAATAGAAATTCGTGCGGGCACAGGCGGCGAGGAGGCCGCCCTGTTTGTTACTGACTTGTTTCGCATGTACTCGAAATATGCGGAGCTAAAGAACTGGAAGGTTGAGGTGATAGATTCCAACCCAACAGGGATTGGCGGCAACAGAGAGATGACCGCCACCATCTCAGGCCACGGCGCATACAGCAAGCTGAAATATGAAAGCGGCGTCCACAGGGTACAGCGCGTACCAATTACAGAGGCGTCAGGAAGAATACACACGTCGGCGTCAACCGTAGCGGTGCTTCCAGAGGCCGAGGAGATAGACCTGAAGATTGATGAGAAGGACCTGCGCGTAGATACATTTTGCTCATCAGGCCCGGGCGGTCAGGGGGTGAACACCACATACTCGGCCATCAGGATTGTGCATATCCCTACTGGGGTTACCGTCCAGTGCCAGGACGAGCGTTCTCAATTAAAAAACAAGATTAGGGCGATGAAGGTGCTAAGGTCAAGGCTATACGATATGGAGATAGAAAAGCAGGAGAGAATGCGTGCCGACTCAAGGAAATCACAGGTTGGCTCAGGCGACAGAAGCGAGCGCATCAGGACATACAATTTCCCTCAAAACAGGGTTACCGACCACCGCATAGGGCTGACGCTTCACAGGCTCACACAGGTGCTGGAAGGCGATATGGAAGAGATAATCGAGACACTCTCAACTCATTTCGAAGCAAAAAAACTTCAGGACATCGCCGTTTAATTTGCCCACTGTCTTAAAATTATCAGAAACCCCGGAGCCGATTATCTATGAGACCGCCTTGCAATATCTGCTGGCCGGGAAGATAATCGCTTATCCTACGGAGACATTCTATGGTCTTGGCGCTGCCTTTGACAACACCGATGGTCTGAAACGACTGTGGGAGATAAAACAAAGGCCGTCAGGTAAGCCATTTCCACTTATCGCCGCTGACGTTACTCAAATAGGCGTACTGGTAGAAGCGGCAATTGAACCAGAGGCTATGGCATTAATTGCCCTGTATTGGCCCGGGCCTCTGACGATTCTTTTCAATGCCAGAGCCGGGCTGTCGGCTTTGATCACATCTAAAGAAGGTAAGGTTGCAGTACGCATACCAGGCGGGTACGCGGCCCTTTCATTGGTCAGACATATCCAATTTCCAATAACATCAACCAGCGCTAATATATCAAACGCCCCTCCGGCCTCAGATGCGCAAGGCGTCATTGAGTACTTTGGCAGCTCAATTGACTTAATTATTGACGGCGGCAGGACGAAAGGCGGCATGGCCTCAACCATTGTGGACGTATCGGGCGGCCAGATAACGGTTATCAGAGAAGGGGCAGTGGATTTATCTAACCGGCCTGCGCCTCCGGGACCTTATACGAGTACAAGGCAAGGTCTCTGATCTTCTTGTCGGCTCTTCTTAGGCGGTCGCTGAATATGTAGGCAAATTTCTTATATAATTTCAGCGTGATTATGTCGTCATAGCTGTTCATGATGGCCTTATCAAGCTCAAAAAGCATAGTGTTCTCGGTGGCTACTGCCCTTGCCGAGCGAGTGGAATCCTCAAGCAGGGCCATCTCGCCAAAGCACTCGCCCCTGTTTAGATGCGCAAGGCGTTCTATCGTGCCGTCTTCCATCTGCTTGCGAATGTCAATAGAGCCGTCAATGATTACGTAAAACCTGTCGCCCGGTTGTCCCTCGTCAAAGACAAGCTCATCAGTTTTGTAGCGCCTGACCTTGCTCATCCTGAGGAGTTTTAAAATGTCCTCGTCAGTCATAAAGGAAAAGAAATCCAGCTGTCTTATCTTGGCATAGGTCTCGGCTACCACAGAGGTATCACTCCTTGTGGCGTCGCTTAATGACTTCTGGACGTCTGTCATTTGAAATGGAAATTTCAGGATTGAGCTTATGCCGTCATTATACAAACGCTTTAATTCGCCGGCGTCAAGCTCGTCCTTGTAGAGCAGGACTATACGCTTATTGGTAATGGATGTGTTAGATTTTATCATGCTGAGAATGTCCATTTTTGCGTGTGTGATGGTGTCGTGGTCAATGATCATCAGGTCGCATTTTTCGTGTAACAGAAATTCTATAACGCTTTTGGGGTCGTTGACGATATTAACTGTAGAGTAACCGATATACCGCAAAGCGCCTTTTGTTACATCGCGCACGGCGATGTCCCGTTGAATGACTATCAAGATACTCAGGGCCTTATTCTCCATGTCTTTGTCCTCCGTTATCATTATTCCAGCTGCACTCATCCGGGCACTTATCAGTCATATTGCCGCACGGTTCGGGGTGAATTACCACCTTGCAGTTGTTTAGCTGCGAAGAGATGCTGTTTTCTATTATATCCATTGTAGCATGGGCATTTTTGATTGTCTCATTAGCGCACACGGTAAGGTGCAAATCTACATGGCGCTGGCGTCCGGCCTTTCTGGTACGCAGCTCATGGTAGTCTTTAATGTGTTTTGACTCGGCCTCAAGGATTTTCTTTATGTGGGCAATCTCATCCTCTGGCAGGGAACTATCCAAAAGAGAGCCGATAGATTTCCTGGAAATCATCACGCCTTCATAAAATATAAGGAGCGAAATGGCGAGGGCAGCGATGGGGTCAATAATCTGAAGGCCGCTGAGGGCGATGACGACAAGCGAGGCAAGGACGGCAATTGAGCTATAAATATCTGCCGTAAGATGTGCGGCGTCAGCCTCAAGGGCGGGGGAGTCGGTCTCCTTTGCAACTTTATACAGATAGCGCGCTACAAAGAAATTCACCACAACCGAAATACCCATTACGGCGATGGCTAAAGATGGCATGGACACCTTACTGCCGGTTCTCATCTTGTGAACGGCCTCAAAGGCAATCAACGCTGCGGCGACAATGATAAGGGCAGCCTCGATGACCGCGCTGAGGTTTTCAATCTTGCCGTGCCCGTAGGGATGGTCTTCGTCTGGCGGCACCTCGGCCTGTTTAATGCTGAAGAAGGCCATAACGGCGGCGGCAAGGTCAATGGCGCTATGAATCGCCTCAGAGATAATGCTGACGCTGCCGGTAACAATGCCGGCTGCAATTTTAAACAGCACAAGGGCCGAGTTAGAGATAACAGACACCACAGCAGCGTTTTTATTTTTCATATTTACCTATTTCACGGGGTTTAATGCCGTCATTGATAGTAGTATATATGTTATAAAAGCAAAAGCGCAACTGTCGTGGGGTTATCACAAACTGATTGCATTCTTAATTGCGATTACTGTATAATAGAACATGTCAGCGGCACTGCCGACAGAGATACATGACCTGCTTGAAGCCAAGGTTGGCAAAGAAGAGACCCGCCAAGTAGGGAAAATCCTTACGGCCTCGCTTGACGCCATCGAAAAGAAGGCAGAGGCCGTCGCTGTTCAAAAGAAAGCTGAGATAAAAGAGGAACTCACCAAAGAGCTTGCCACAAAGGCCGATATAGCTGAACTAAAGGGTGAAATTAAGGAACTTAGGGCTGAATTGAAAGGCGAGATAAATGAGCTAAGGGCAGAGATGAGAGGTGAAAACAAGGCGCTGCGTCTAGAGCAGAAGATAATATTCCTCATCCTTGCCTCAATAATCCTGCTGACTAACCCTAAGGCGCTTGAGCTGATTGCCAAGCTGTTTGGGCTTTCAAAATAGATAGACAGTTTAAGCCTTATATTTATCCACCTTTAAATGACTCAATGCAAAACTAAATATTGATGCTCTCACTCCGCGACAAAAAAATCATCTCCTCTCGTCTGTCGTCATTCCGGCTTGTCCGGAATCTTATTTAGATAGCGGATGTGGTGCGGCAGATTCCGGACAAGCCGGAATGACAAAATTAGGGCCGGAATGACGGGTTAAGATCAAACTCAATATTCATCTCTGCGAAGTTCAGCTATAAATATCGTGGAGTGACATTAATTCCATTAGCTCTCATAAATCTAAATTTTAATAAAATGTAAAAGTGTATCAACAAAGATGAGGACTGGAAAATATAGCTTTTACAATAGCTGGGCTATGATTAATTAATGAATTAATAACTTATGATGTTACTCTAAGGTAACACATGCTATCATTGACTATAGGGCAATCATTACGAATAAATATAGTAGGTTTTGGGAAGTAGAAGTAAGTATATCAATCAACGAAAATATTATTTTAAGACCGTGGGAAAAGTGGAAAGATTGGAAAGATTCGAAAGATGATAAAAAAAATCCAAGCTGGTGGACAGCTTACAATGACGTTAAACATCAACGAGACAAACATTATACAAAGGCAACATTAGAAAACGCCTTAAATTCACTTGCTGGGTTAATGATAGGTCTGCTTTATTATTATCATATGCAAGATTCCAATTGGTATACAACTCTGAGTCCAAGACTTCTTATCCCGAAGCATTATGGTGATTATGAATATGGCTCGATTGGTTGGACATGGACACCTCTGGTTTAAGTTGAAAATAACCTAAATTATTTAAACTCAAGCCCGCGGCGTTCGTGCCAGTCCCGCGGGTCTGCAAGGTAGTTCTCTATTTCGTTTTGTGTATCGCCTTCGATTAGCCCCGCGTTTGACCAGTCGGCTATCGCGCCTTTTAGTGCGCAGAGAGGGTGAAGCTCTACATCTATTTTCCTTAGAAAATCGCGGCCTCCCTGTTCTCTGTCAAACACTACCAGCGTGTCGCTTATATGCGCGCCAGCCGTTCTTACAGCATTTACAAAACCCTCCTTGCTCTTGCCGTCCGTTATTAAGTCCTCAACCAGCAGTACCCTGTCACCTTCCTTTAATACGCCCTCAATCAAGGAACCCATACCATATCCCTTGGGCTTCTTCCTTATATATGCCATCGGCTTTGAAAGCCTGCCGGCAATGTAGGCCGCAAACGGTATGCCGGCTGTCTCGCCGCCCGCTACAACGTCAAACTCTAATCCCTTCGAGTCACACACATAGTGGCTTAGAGCGGCAATTATATCCATCGCCGCCGCATGAGAGATAAGCGCCCGGCAGTTGATATAAAGCGGGCTGTAATTGCCTGAGGCAAGCTGAAACGGCCTCTCTACAGAGACCTTCACCGCCTTCGTCTCCCATAACAGCCTCGCCATCATTGCCCGTATTAACGAGTCCATGGTAATGACGTTAACAAAAAACGGATGATTAATTCAAGTGCGCCTGCATGGCGATTAACCCGGACTGTCTTATGAAATCACACTGCGTGATATATATCACCCGAATATTTAGTAATATTTTTTTTAAATTAGTTGTTGACAATGTATAAATCGTTGGTGTTTAATATTGCAGTGGACGCGGGCGTAAGCCCGGGTCATTAAAATTCGCGCCGTATGCGCGTGTAAAGCGAGGGTGGCTGCATATGCCTGGTACGTATACGCCGGTTGGTTATTTACCGATACTGATTTTCATGATTATCGCGTTTGGTTTTGGCCTCGGCAATCTCCTGTTTGGTTTTTTTCTACGGCCAAGGCGGCCATATGACGAAAAGCTCTCTACGTATGAGTCCGGTATGCCTCCTGAGGGCGAGCCTCGACAGAAGTTCTCCGTTCAATACTACATAATAGCTATATTGTTTGTCGTGTTTGATGTTGAAGCAGTGTTTCTTTACCCGTGGGCTGTGTCGTTTGACAAGATTGGCCTTTACGCCTTCATTGAGATGATATTGTTCATCGTGGTGCTGGTAGTAGGATATGTATATGCGTGGAGGAAAGATGCCTTTATCTGGGAATAACGTACTTATTAAAAACTTGGGCAGGACGCTATGCTGATTGACTCGACGCTTGGGCTTGTTGACGTAGAGGAGGGGATTAAGGTTATCCCCGGCGCTAATACGATAATTACTACGCTGGATAAGTTTATAAACTGGGGCAGGGAGTCCTCCCTGTGGCCTGTAACGTTTGGCCTTGCCTGCTGTGCAATAGAGATGATGGCCTGCGGTTCGAGCCACTATGACCTTGACCGTCTTGGAATAATTTTCAGGGGGTCGCCGCGCCAGGCCGACTGCATGATTGTGGCCGGAACCGTAACAAAGAAGATGGCCCCTGTTGTAAGGAAGGTCTATGATCAGCTTCCTGAACCGAGATATGTCATCGCAATGGGAAGCTGCGCATGTTCAGGCAATGTGTACAGAAGCTATAGCGTTGTGCAAGGCTGTGATACATTCCTTCCGGTTGATGTATATGTGCCGGGCTGTCCACCGAGGCCGGAGGCGCTTTATGACGGCATTATCAGACTTCAGGAGATTATCAGCAAAGAGAGGATGCGGTGGAGCCCAATCAGATAGCCGAGTCGCTGAAGGGCGAATTCACCGGCGAGGTCGTCGCTGTAAAAGAGTTTCGCGGTCAGACCGGCATTACTTTAAAAAAAGACAGACTGCTTGATATAGCGCGCCGCCTGCACGACGCCCCGGAGTTCAGCTTTGATTTTCTCAGAGATATATGCGGCGTAGATTTTAAGAAGATAAAGACCCCGCGGTTTGAGGTTGTGTATAATCTGTATTCGATGACACACAGGCATGCGTTACGGCTGAATGTTCAGGTAGAAATAAAAGAGTTTGTACCCAGTGTCACCAGTGTATGGAAAACTGCGGACTGGCATGAAAGGGAGTGCTTCGATATGTTTGGCATTGTCTTTGACGGGCATCCGGATTTAAGAAGAATTCTTATGCCTGAGGACTGGGCAGGTCATCCGATGAGAAAGGATTACCCGGTTGCAGGCCATGAGGATGAGGAATGGCCAGGCTTTAGGGATGTACTTAAAAAGGCGGAAGACTTCAAAAAATTTGGCTGGTATAAGTGATATGGATAAGACTATAAAGACGCAAGAGATGGTTCTTAATATGGGGCCGCAGCACCCGTCAACGCACGGCGTTCTCCGCCTGAGGCTTGAGGTAAGCGGCGAGACAGTGGTTAAGTGCACCCCGTTTGTGGGTTATCTGCACCGTGGCACCGAGAAACTTGCCGAGGGGATGACGTATCTTCAGGCAATCCCTCTGATGGACAGGCTTGACTATATATCTTCGATGACAAACGATGTTGGTTACTGCATAGCGGTTGAAAGATTATTCGACATTAACCCGCCTCTTAGGGCAAAGTATATTCGCACAATGGTCTCTGAGGTTTCAAGAATTTCAAGCCACCTGCTTTGGCTGGCAACGCATGCCCTTGACATCGGGGCAATGACCGTGTTTCTATATGCGTTCAGAGAAAGGGAACGTATATTGGAACTCTTTGAGATGCTCTGCGGCGCGAGGCTCACTGTAACTTACCCGCGCATTGGCGGCGTAAGAAACGACGTAACGCAGGAGTTTATTGACACGCTTTACCAGTTTACGGAAGAGTTTCCGGATAAGATAAAAGAGTATGAGACGCTGATTAATGTTAATAGAATATGGCTAAAGCGAACCGTCGGCATAGGGGTTATATCGGGCGAGGAGGCTGTTAACTATGGCCTTACCGGTGCGGCGCTGCGCGGAAGCGGCGTTGATTATGATATACGCAAGCACTTTCCATATGATGCGTATGACCTTGTGAATTTTGAAGTCCCCATAGGTAAAAACGGAGATGTCTATGACAGGTATCTCTGCCGCATGGAAGAGATGAGGCAGTCAAACAGCATTATCAGGCAGTGTATTGAGGCTCTGCCCACAGGTCCGATAATGACCTCTGATTCGCCAAAATACACCTTGCCGCCAAAGGACAAGGTACTCAATAATATGGAGTCGCTGATTCACCATTTCACGTTGATAACAAAGGGCCCGATGACCGCCCCGCAAGGCGAGGTGTATGTTGCCACAGAGGTGCCTAAAGGCGAGCTGGGGTTTTATATCATAAGCGACGGCACTGGGAAGCCCTATCGGATGAGAGTAAGGTCTCCGTCCTTTGTACACGTCTCAGCATTGCCGAGGCTTTGTCAGGGCGGCATGATAGCGGATGTTGTGGCCAATATTGGCTCTATTGATGTTGTCTTAGGTGAATGTGACAGGTAAGCTTTGATATCGTAACTGATTGATAGGTATAAAATACAGATAGTTCAGGGGTAGTGTTATGGGCTTAAATGCGATGTATGAGCGGTTTGGTTTATTTGATGGATTGGATGATGCCGATAAGGGATTATTGTCGAGTCTGTTTGAGAAGAAGAGCTATGGAATGAACGATGTCATCTATAACGAAGGCGAAAAGGGCGGGACGCTTTATTTTCTTATGAAGGGAAAGGTCAGAATATGCAGGCTCACCCAGGACGGAGATGTGCTGCCATATGCCAGCGTTAATGAAGGGGAAAGTTTCGGACTGATGTCCTTTATAGATGGAACAGACCACACTGCCATGACAGTTGCAGACAAGGACAGCGAAGTGTTTAAAATCGAAAAGGCCGACTTCGAGAAACTCTTTACAGCCAATCCGGCGCTAACGGCGAAGCTCTATAGAAATATCGGGGTTCAACTCTGCGAGATAATCAGAGATATGAACAAGCAATACATGGACTTGACATCTTATATGTTTAAGAGAGGATAAGCAGAGTACATGATTACGGCGGCCATAGCAGATAAGAACGCTATTCTAAAGGATAAGATAAAGGAGCTGAAGAGGCTTTACCCACAGACCCGCTCTGTGCTTTTGCCTGCCCTGCATGCGGCAGAGGATTTGTACGGCTGGCTTGGAGATGATGCCCTCGAGCAGGTCTCCATGCTGACAGGCGTAACGACGGCGGAGGTCAAAGGGGTAGTTTCATTTTACTCTCTTTTTAAGACGAAACCTCATGGCAGGCATGTCATATATCTCTGTACCAACATAGCATGTTTGATAATGGGGGCTGATACGCTTGAGGAATATCTGCAAAAGACATACCGCCTCTCTAACGGGGAGACCACGGCAGACGGCAGGTTTTCGCTTGTTATCATGGAATGTATCGGGGCGTGCGACAGGGCGCCTGCTATGCTTGTAAACGATGACTGGCATTTTAACCTGACAATGGAAAATATAAAGGAAATTCTGGAAAGCTACAAATAAGATGGCGAACGTACTGCTAAAAAACATAGAAAACCCCAACTCGCACCGCATAGATGAGTATGTGAAGGCAGGGGGTTACTTTGCCCTTGAACATGCCATAAACGAGATGACGCCTAAGGACATCGTTGACGATATCAGGAAGTCCGGCCTTAGGGGCCGCGGCGGGGCAGGGTTTTCGACGGGCATGAAATGGCAGTTTGCGTCCTTAGATCCAAAGTTTCCTAAGTATATCGTATGTAACGCCGACGAAGGAGAGCCGGGGACGTTTAAAGACAGGGTTTTGTTGGAGAGAAACCCCCACCGGCTGATAGAGGGGATGGTGATTACGGCCTATGCCCTTCAGTCAATACGCGGGTACATATATGTAAGAGCGGAGTATCCACATGTTGAAAAAATACTAAACGAGGCAATCAAAGAGGCGTATGATAAGGGATTTTTGGGCGACGATATAATGTCTAAACACTTTCGGTTTAATCTGTCTGTACATAGAGGGGCAGGCGCCTATATCTGCGGAGAGGAGACTGCCCTTATTAATTCCCTTGAGGGAAGGCGCGGCGAACCTCGCATAAAGCCGCCGTTTCCGGTGAACTCCGGGGCGTGGTCAAAGCCCACGATTGTTAATAACGTCGAGACGTATGCAAACATACCGTACATTATAGAAACGTCACCAAAGGCATACACGTTTCTGGGGACGAAGGATGCCCCCGGCACAAAATTATTCTGCGTAAGCGGGGCTGTAAATAAACCGGGCGTTTATGAGTTAGAGCTTGGCACGCCGCTTCGTGAAATAATCTATGACCACTGTGGCGGCATTCGCGGTGGGCGTGCGCTGAAGGGCGTCATTCCCGGTGGTTTATCTACTTCAATACTAACGCCGGATAAGATAGACTGCCCGATGGATTTTGCAAATTTAGCAAAACGCGGCAGCATGCTTGGTTCAGGGGCTATTATAGTGTTAGATGACACAATGTGCATTGTGAAGATATATGAGAGGGCAATGCGATTTTTTGAGCATGAATCCTGCGGCAAGTGTACGCCATGCAGAGAAGGCACGGGCTGGATGAGGACAATTCTCAGCAGAATAGAAAAGGGTTTGGCTGATATGGAGGACCTTGCAACTCTTGAAGATGTAGCGGCCAATGTTGCGGGAAAGACATTTTGTCCGCTTGGCGAAGGTGCCGCCCATGTGCTTCTGGCGGTAATAAAGTCCTATAGAGGCGAGTTCGAGTATCATGTGAAGTACAAAAAATGTGAGGTAGCAGACCCCTCCCAAAAGTGGGAGCATATTTCTGAAGGAGAGCTTGACAGGCTTGAGCCTATTGTATGATTAGCATTATGATTAAAATAGTGTGGAAATTATGGTTAAATTAAAAATAAACGGACAGGAAGTAGAGGCAGGCAGGGACTCTTCAATTCTTTATGCGGCAAAGGCTGCGGGAATTACTATACCCACCCTATGCCACATCAAGGGGCTGGAGCCTTACGGCGGCTGTAGGATGTGTCTTGTAGAGATTGAGGGTGTTTCCCGTCTTCAGACCGCGTGTACGACAAAGGTCAACGAAGGGATGTCGGTGCTCACGGAGACCGATGAGATAAATAAGGCAAGAAAGGCGATGCTGGAGTTTCTGTTGATAAACCACCCGCTGGATTGCCCGGTGTGCGATAAGGCAGGGGAGTGTCTTCTTCAGGACGAGGCTGCCCGCTATGGGGCTAGCGAAGGACGTTTCGCAGAGGGCAAGCGCGTGCATCCCGAAAATCTTAACGACCCGTTTATAGTCAGAAATATGCAGCGCTGCATCCTATGCACAAGATGTACGAGGATGTGTGGCGAAGGGCAGGGCGCCTATGCCATATCGGTAACCGGCAGGGGGGCGCATTCTTTTGTAGAGCCATTTTCCCATGATAAGTACAATTGCGAATACTGTGGAAATTGTCTTACTGTGTGCCCGGTAGGGGCCATTATGTCAAGGCTTCACAGGCATAACTACAGGCCGTGGTATGTGGAGAAAGAGGTTGAGACAGTTTGTGGTTTCTGCGGCGTGGGCTGTACGACGTATCTTCAGATGAGAGGGACAACGATAATAAGGACGCAGCCAATGCTTGGCACCGGCGTCAACAAAGGTCTTCTTTGTGCACGCGGGCGTTTTGGATATGACTATATAGAAAGCGAAAGCAGACTGAAGACCCCGATGATACGGGTAAACGGAGTTCTGGAGCCGGTAAGCTGGGAAAAGGCGCTCCAATATATTGTCACGCGCCTAAAAGAAGTGAAATCGCAGCACCCCCCTAAGGCGATAGCCGCAGTAGCCTCAGGCATGTGCTCAAACGAAGACAACTATATGCTTCAAAAATTAATTCGCTTTGTCATCGGCTCAAACAACATAGATTCAACGGCGCGGCTTGCCTATGCCCCGTCCAAGACATATATCGAAAAAATATTTGGCGCAGCGGCAACGGCAAATGTCATTGCCGATATAGAGAAAGCCGACGGCGTTTTCGTAGCGGGCGGCGACCCGACGGCCATTAACCCTGTGCTTGGCGTCCAGATTAGGTCGGCATGGAGACACGGGGCTAAAGTCGTTGTATCAGGGCAGCCCGGCGGACTTGGGAATTTTATAAACTACAGCCTGAACTCAGTCCCTCATCATGAAGAGACGGTGTTAAACACAATAGTCATTGGTCTTGCCGAGATGAAAGGCTACAGCGGGACGAACCCATACATAGAGAAAAAGATAAAGGCTCTCAGAGTTCCATGCGAACCTGAGCTGAAGGCAACCGGCGTAACGCTTGAGAGCATGGAGGAGGCAATTGACGACCTTAGCAGGTTGAAAAAACCTGTGGTCGTTATAGGTCCTGCGCTTTTGCAGTCTGGCATCCCCTCTAAGAACCTGTTTCTTGTAGCGGCAATTGCATATTTGACAGATGCCAGAATATATCTGCTTTCAAAAAAGCCGAACTACCGCGGCCTCATAGACATGGGTTGCGTGCCTGACGCCATTGCAGGCGGGCTTCCTGTACGTCCGGGGCAGATAAAACTGAAGAACAGCGTTACTATGTCTGTGCCCGCCGATAAGGGATTAAATCTCTTTGAGATGATAGAAGGGGCGTTAAGCGGCGGCCTGAAGGCGCTTTATGTGCTGGGCGAAAATCTTGTATTTAATCTGCCCGACAGGGAAAAGACTGAAAAGGCGCTAAGTTCGCTTGATTTACTTATTGTACAGGATATATTTACAAATGAAACTACGCGTCACGCCCATGTGGTGCTGCCGGCTGCGGCGTGGTCGGAGAAAGATGGTACGATGACCAACCTTGGGGGAAGGATTCAGTTCCTGAGAAAAGGTGCGTCGGACTCTGTCGGCAGAAGCGAATGGAGGGTAATCGCAGAGATAGCGAAGGCCCTTGGCATGAACGAGACCTACAGGGATTCAAAAGAAGTATGGGAAGAGATGACTCAGGTCTCGGTGCTTCATGCAGCGTCTGACTATGAGGATATTAAGGACGGCGGCCTTATGTGGCCATACGGCTCAGTACAATTTCAGGGTGGGGCTGAGGATTTTGAAGTTGAAGGAATTGGGATACTGCCGGAGGTAAAATCAGAGCCATGCGAAGGGCCTCTAAAACTATACTTGCTTCCCGAGAGGTCGCTCTTTCATTCCGGCTCAACTACAAGGAAGTCCAGGGCGCTGTTAAGCGTAAGCCCTGAACCATATCTTTCGCTTAATCCTGAAGAGGCGCTGAGGCTTGGCCTTAATGATAGCGACACAGTAAGGGTCAGGACATCCAGAGGCTCGGCAGTTGTAACCATAAAAATAATTATGGATGTCCCTGAGCGGGCTGCCATATTGTCAAACACGTTTGAGAAGGTAAATTTTAACTCGCTTGCGGGATACTCGGTAGACCCGGTGCTTAACTGCATGGCGCTGACTGATAACGAGGCTGTTATTGAATTAATATAATAGTTTGCAATATACAGGATAAATAGTTTATAATGCGAAGTGAGGAAAATACAGGTATAAGCGGGGCATGATAAGAGGATGATACAGGTGATACCGGAGACGGCAATGTTTGGCATACCACAGTGGCTGTGGGCTATTGGGATAATAGTAGTGAAGATAGCCATTGTGCTTGGGGCGGTGATGCTCCATGTCGCCTATGCCACGTACTTTGAAAGGAAGGTAATTGCGAGGATGCAAAATCGTCTTGGTCCTATGGACGTAGGCCCGTATGGGCTTTTGCAGCCGATAGCTGATGGTATTAAATCGTTCTTTAAAGAGGATATAATACCTACAAACTCTGATAAGCCGCTATTTTACATGGCGCCGATACTGGGGCTGATGGCCGCGTTTTCTTCGCTTGCCGTGCTACCGTTTTTTAATGGCTTTGTGATTGCTAATATCAACATAGGGCTGTTGTTTCTTTTTGCCATGTCGTCTTTAGCCGTCTACGGGGTTATATTGGGCGGCTGGTCGTCAAATTCCAAGTATTCATTTCTCGGCGGCCTGAGGGCCTCTGCACAGGTCATAAGCTATGAGGTGCCGCTTGGGCTAAGCCTTGTCGGGGTCATGATGATGGCAGGGTCGTTGAATATTACCGAGATAGTAAATGCTCAGAGCCGCTACCCCGGCGGGATGTATATAACTGCGCAGTGGCTTGGTTTTTTTGTCTTTGTCATCTCGGCGATTGCAGAGACCAATAGGGCGCCGTTTGATCTGCCTGAGGCAGAGCAGGAGCTGATAGCAGGGTTTTTCACAGAATACAGCGGTATGCGTTTCGCGCTGTTTTTCATGGCAGAGTATACGGGTATGATTGTGATGAGCTCGTTGGCCGTGCTGTGTTTCCTTGGTGGTTGGACGATACCGCCTTTCCTGTTGAAGATGCTGCCGTTTCTTGGGGCGGTGCCGGGGGTTGTATGGTTTATGATGAAGCTCTATGTGTGCATATTCTTTTATTACTGGATAAGGGCCACGCTTCCCAGATACAGGTATGACCAGCTTATGGCAATCGGTTGGAAGGTGTTAATTCCGCTTTCGCTTGTCAATATTGTGATAACCTCGATAATGAAGATGTGGCTGCACAAAGGCGGTACACCCTAAATGGTTAATCAGATATTCTTCTTATATTTTTCGGCGGTGATAGTGGCGTCATCCCTGCTTGCAATTACGAGGAGAAACGTCATGCACGGCGTCCTGTTTATGCTTCTGTTGTTTTTCCACATAGCGGGGCTATACCTGTTTTTAAATGCGGAGTTTATATCGGCGGTTCAGATAATTGTCTATGCCGGGGCAATTATGGTGTTATTCCTATTTGTCATAATGCTTCTGAATCTGCGTGAAGATTTTTCTAAAAAACAGTTTATTGGGACATGGCCGATAGGGCTTTTAGTTAGTTGCGGCGTGCTGATGGTGATTTTAGTGTCAATGGTCGTTATTACAATTGGCGCTAAAGGGGTATGGGGTATCGAACAGATAGGACGGGTAACTCAAACTGTGGCCGTCGGCACAGTGCTCTATACGAAATACCTGTTTCCGTTTGAGGTTGCCTCGCTGGTGCTGTTAGTGGCAATTATAGGGGCGATAGTGCTTGCTAAAAAGAGGCTTAATTAGATGATACCTTTGAACTGGTATATGTGGCTTAGCGGGATTGTGTTTTGCATAGGGATATTTGGATTTGTCACGAGACGCAACATTATAATAATGCTTCTGTCTATTGAGATAATGTTTAACGGGGTTAATATAAGTCTTGTTGCCCTGAGCCACTATCTTGAGGATTTGGCAGGGCAGGTAATGGTGTTTTTCATAATAGCGGTTGCAGCGGCGGAGGCCGCCATAGGGCTTGCCCTTGTAATACTGCTGTTCAGAAACAAGGAGACTATAACAGTGGACGACCTAAACGAGTTGAAGGGATAGACGATGGACATTAAGTGCTATATACTTATTCCCGTGCTGCCGTTGGCTGCCTTTGTGCTAAACATCCTGTTTGGCAAGTCAATTTTCAAAAACCGCGCTCATTTTATAGCAACGGCGGCGGTGGCAGTGTCATTATTTCTTTCAATCAGGGCATTTATTGAGGCGTCTTCTGGGGCTGTCATAAATCATGACCTTTACACATGGATAGAGTCTGGAAAGTTTAAGGTCTCATTTGGATTTCTGGTTGATCAACTGACTGCCATAATGTTAATTGTCGTTACGTCGGTGAGTTTTCTCGTACATATATATTCTGTGGGCTATATGCACGGTGAGGACGGCTATCCCCGGTTTTTCTCGTTTTTGAGCCTGTTTACGTTTTCGATGTTGATGCTTGTAATGTCGAATAACTTCCTGCAGCTGTATTTTGGATGGGAGGCCGTGGGACTTTGCTCATATTTTCTGATAGGATTCTGGTATGAGAAAAAATCTGCCGCCGACGCCGCAAAAAAGGCATTCATCGTAAACCGTTTCGGCGATTTTGGTTTTGGCCTCGGCGTAATCCTGATATTTCTGAACTTTGGTACGCTTCACTATGCGGAGGTGTTTAAGGACCTCAGCGTCATAGCCACGCAAACAGTGATGATTTGCGGCAATGAGGTGAGTTTGCCTACTGTGATAGCGCTTCTGTTGTTTTGCGGAGCTGTTGGCAAATCAGCCCAACTGCCTCTTCATGTGTGGCTTCCTGACGCAATGGAAGGCCCAACGCCAGTGAGCGCCCTGATCCATGCTGCAACGATGGTAACTGCCGGCGTGTTCCTGGTTGCAAGGGCAAACCCTATATTTACTCTTTCTCCAACGGCGATGGCAGTTGTGGCACTGACAGGTAGTTTCACGTCAGTATTTGCCGCTACGATTGCCCTTGTTCAAAATGATATAAAACGGGTAGTTGCGTACTCAACCGTAAGCCAGCTTGGCTATATGTTCGTAGCCTGCGGTGTGGGGGCCTTCTCGGCAGGCGTGTTTCACCTCTACACTCATGCTTTTTTTAAGGCATGTCTGTTTCTCTGTGCCGGTTCGGTCATGCACGCAATGGGCGGCGAGCTTGATGTACAGAAGATGGGCGGCCTGAAGAAGTATATGCCCGTAACATACTGGACAATGTTGATTGCATCGTTTAGCATTGCCGGCGTTCCCGGCCTTTCAGGCTTTTTCAGCAAGGACGAAATCCTTTGGAAAGCGCTCTCAGCGGGAAGTTCTGTAGGTAAGTTTGTATGGTTCGTAGGTGTACTGACGGCCCTTTTGACCGCGTTTTATAGCTTTAGGGTTGTATTTTTGGCGTTCCATGGCACGTTTCGCGGGACTGATGAGCAAAAACACCACCTGCACGAATCTCCGTCTTCGATGACCATTCCATTGGTAGTGTTAAGCGTTGGCGCAATAGTTGCCGGCTATGCAGGAGTGCCGCATATACTTGGCGGGCATGACTGGATTGCCGGATTTCTCGGTAAGGTACACGGCCTTGTAACAGAGGCAGAGGCTGTTCATGGGGAAGGCGGTTCTCAGATGGAGCTTCATGCAATGATTATCTCTATTGTTGCCGCTATAGCCGGTATTTCAGCTGCGGCTTTTTTCTACCTGAAACGCCCTGAGCTGCCGAAAAAAATTGCAAGTACGTTTTTGCCGATATATAACCTTTTATTCAACAAGTATTATGTTGACGAGTTGTATGGATTTCTTATCGTGAAGCCATGTAATTGGGCGTCGGAAAATATTTTGAATAAAGTTACAGACAAGATATTTATTGAAGGAATAGTAAACGGAGTCCCGGCTCTTGTAGAGTGGTCTGGGCAAAAACTGCGAAAGATTCAGACTGGCGTGGTATTACACTATTCGCTCGTGATGGCAGTCGGGGTTTTCTTACTCGCGGTCTTGGTAATTATGGGCTTGGGGCCAGGTAAATAATGAGGATAATTACAATATGAACTACGCTTTAGCTGAGCAGTCTCATGTATTAACGGTGGCGATATTCCTGCCGGTATTGGCAGCCATTGCAATGATGTTTGTTGGTAAGGAGAGGCATTCTGAGATAAAATGGGGCGCCTTAGCCGCCACTATAGCCAATTTAGCCGCCATGATGCCGCTATTTACGGCTTTTGATAAGACAAGCGCTAAGATGCAGTTTGTATCAAGCCTGCCGTGGATAAGGGCATGGAATATTAACTATTACGTAGGCGTTGACGGCATTAGCGTCTTATTTGTGTTGCTTTCGGCTATTGTTGCCATATTATGCGTGTTGGTGTCGTGGACCTCGGTAAAAGACAAAGTGAAGGAGTTTTATATAGCCATCCTGTTAATCGAAGGGGCGATGATTGGTGTGTTTTCGTCTTTAGATATGTTTCTTTTTTACATGTTCTGGGAGGCTATGCTGATACCGATGTACCTGCTGATAGGCATTTGGGGCGGGCCTAATAGATTATATGCGGCAGTGAAATTTTTTCTTTATACCCTTGTGGGAAGCGTTCTGATGCTTCTGGGCGTTATTGCCATTTATCAGACCACGGGGACATTTGATATGGTTAAGCTGATGAGTACGCAGCTTCCCGTGGGTATGCAAATGATGCTGTTTTGGGCTTTTTTCGCTGCGTTTGCCGTGAAGGTACCTATGTTTCCTGTCCATACATGGCTGCCTGATGCGCACACCGAGGCACCAACCGCAGGCAGTGTGATTCTGGCCGCAATACTAATAAAGATGGGTGCCTACGGGTTTCTCAGATTTTCGCTGCCAATGTTTCCTGACGCATCGCTGGCGATGACACCTGTGATGATAGCCCTGTCTGTAATAGCAATAATCTACGGCGGCATCATATGTCTTTCACAGACAGATTTAAAACGTCTTATCGCATACAGCTCCGTAAGCCATATGGGCTTTGTGACGCTTGGTATATTCAGCCTCAATATGCAGGGAATGGAAGGCGGAGTCCTTCAGATGATTAACCACGGTGTGATAACCGGAGGGCTTTTCTTATGCGTTGGTATGGTATATGAGAGAAGTCATACAAGGCAGATTGCCGATTACGGCGGTCTGGCTAATGTTATGCCAATTTTTTCAGCCCTGTTTATGGTGTTTACGTTTGCCTCGGTTGGGCTTCCAGGTACGAACGGCTTTGTCGGCGAGTTTCTGATTATACTTGGCGCTTTTACTGCCAATAAGACGGCAGGCATTTTGTCGGCAACCGGAGTTATTATTGGTGCGGTATATATGCTTTGGCTTTACCAAAAGGTATTCTATACTGAGATCAATAAAAAGATTGCCGGGTTGAATGACATATCGTCAAGGGAAGTGATAACCCTTGTACCGCTATTGATACTGGTGTTTTGGATAGGCTTTTATCCAAGCGCGTTTACTGGTTTTATGGACGCCAGCGTTGTAAGTTTACTGGGTAAACTCAAGGCCAGCAATATGAACGCTTTAAATACAGTTATTCAGGCCGTGCCAAGATGAGTATGGCAGGGGATTTAACGGTTGTAATGCACGCAAGTATGGAGGATAAATGCAGATTAGCGAACTAAGGCCGTTGCTGCCGGAACTAATGCTGGCCTCGCTGGGGCTTTTAATGCTGATTGTAGAGGCCTTTGTAAAGAGGAAAGAGGTTGTGGCTGTGATTGCGCTGATAAGTGCGTTTGTGGCCTTTTTCTCCTTAATATTATTATCACGCGCGGGCAGTGTTTTTGGCGGTATGTTTATTCAGGATGGCTATAGTGTTTTTTTCAAGCTCATCTTTATTATTAATCTGATGCTTTCAATTCTTATTTCTGTAAGATACCTGAAAACTGAGAACTCTTTTCATGGCGAGTTCTACTGTTTGTTAATATTTTCAACCTGTGGGATGATGATTATGGCGTCTGCCGGCAACCTTATTACCCTGTACTTGGGCCTTGAGCTGATGGCATTAAGTACCTATGTCCTTGCCGGATTTGTCAGACATGACACTAAATCATCCGAGGCGGCAGTTAAGTATTTCCTTACCGGCGGGTTTTCCACCGCATTGCTTCTCTATGGAATATCGCTTATATATGGCGTTACAGGTTCGATGGACCTGAGGACGATAACCTCATATATTACCGCCCATGATATTAGTGCTAACCCTATGGCCGCCTTAGCCTTAGTGCTGACGGCCTCGGCGTTCGCTTTTAAGATAGCCGCAGTGCCGTTTCATATGTGGGCGCCTGATGTGTACGAGGGCGCGCCGACGCCGGTAACAGCCTTTATGTCCATTGGGCCGAAGGCGGCAGGATTTGCCGTGCTGGTGAGGGTATTTTTCGAAACGTTTGGGCACTTATCTTCAGAATGGTCTATGATATTTATCGTGCTGTCAATACTTACAATGTTCGTTGGAAATGTTATGGCGCTTGTGCAAACCAATATCAAGAGAATGCTGGCCTATTCTTCGATAGCTCATGCAGGATATGCCTTAATTGGCATTATAGCGGCAACCCCTGAAGGAGTGTCTGCAACAATGAATTACTTGTTCATATACACGTTTATGAATATTGGGGCGTTTACTGTAGTGCTGATGTTAGGTACGAAGGAGTTCAAAGCGGTTGAGATTAGCGACTACGCCGGACTGGGCAAGACACATCCTGTATTGGGCGGGGCAATGCTTATATTTATGTTTTCACTTACAGGGATACCTCCGATGGCTGGATTTATGGGGAAGTTCTATGTGTTTATGGCTGCGGTGAAGAGCGGCTACCTGTGGCTTTCCATATTGGCAGTCCTATTCAGCGTTATTTCGGCCTTTTTCTACTTACGGATTGTGATGTACATGTATATGAAGGATCCTGTGAACGTTGAAACCTTCAATGAGCCGACCCCTCTAAACGGCCTCAGCATCTCCCTTGCCATTTCCGCCGTGTTTGTTCTTCTGATTGGCGTTATGCCTGAGCGCTTCGTGGAGTTTGCAAGGGCCGCCGCAAAGATAATGTGATGTCAGGAAGACCGTTTAACCTGTTGAGATATTAATAAGCTTATTAAATTGATTTAAGAAAAGCCCCTAATCTCTGATCGGTGCCTTTTATGTGTTTAACTAGCCAGTCTACCGCCTGATTTTGAGTTGCCGTCACTATGAGATCAGTTGCGCCTTCTTTTTCAAACATTCGCACCAGCGAAGAGTAGCTTTTCAGAAATTCAATATGCTCTTTTTTATGTGAGTCATAGTCAGGATAGTGGTATTGAGTCATAAATCCCTCTTCTGTTTTAAAATGATCAAGGACATAACCACCGAGAAATCTGAGTACCTTGTGCAGCTCAACTTCTTTCTTTTCAGGGTCGAGATTTTCTATGTCCATATTGACAAGCCCGCTTATTCGTGCAAATATCTCTTTGTGCTGATTGTCTATTGTATCAACTCCCGTAGCGAGACTTTCATGCCACTGTATCTCCATGCCTTTCCTCCTCAAATATTCATGTACTGCTTTCTATTGACGGCAAGCATACGAGCAAATTCCTTTTTGCTTGCGCTACAGCTGGATGTTAACATAAATTGTCTAAAAACATCAAACACAAGAGATAATTTCTTTTGTCAGGATATGTTATAATTGAGCGTGAGGTGTGATAAAAGCTATAAATCAAACTACAACGGAGGGGTATATGCCGATAGGAATTAAAATTATTGCCGGCTATCTATTGATACTACTGATGGCTGCCGGGCTTGGGCTTTGGGCTTTTGTTAGTGAAACTAATGGCTTTTGGTATCTTATCTACGGGCTAATAATCCTTATAGCAGGGGCGGTTATATTATTTTCTATAAAGAAGGATCTCGATAAACTTGTCAGGGCAATCATGAATTTTGATTTGTTTACAGTTGCGGGCAGCGATGTTTCATTGAAAATAGAAGAAAGCGGCCCTGGAATTACTGGAGAAGCGGCAAAGATTTACAACAGGCTGGCAGAGAAGATAAACAAGATGGTAACGGACATCTCAGCGCTTAACGAGCAGGTTTCGTCCTCTTCAACAGAACTTTGCATTGTTTCCGGTGAGACTACGAAAAGCGCCGGCAATCAGTCTGAACAGATTGAACAGATAGTCAATTCAATGGTTCAGATGAAGGTAACAATAGGCGAATTGACACAAAACGCGATGGTAGCCTCTGAATCGGCACGCAAGGCCACTGATTTTGCCACTCACGGCAAGGATGTAGTAAATAAAACCATTACAACGATGAACGGTATCAAAGATAAAACTGAGGATTCACAAATGGTTGTGGATGCTCTGAGAGAGAAGTCCGGCCAAATCGGCGAAATAGTTCAGGCCATCAACGACATAGCTGAACAGACCAATCTGCTTGCGCTAAATGCTGCAATAGAAGCGGCAAGGGCAGGGGAGCAGGGACGCGGTTTTGCCGTCGTTGCGGATGAGGTGAGAAAACTTGCAGAGAAGACGTCCATTGCCACAAGAGAGATTTCAGACATGATATTAACTATTCAAGAAAGTACTGTCAGCGCCGTTGATTCGATGAACGAGGCATCTGTTGAGGTCTCTGCCGGTGTGGAGCTGATAAATCAGGCCGGCGCAACTCTTGAGGAAATAGTGCAAACCAACGAAGACGTTACAGATAAAATTACGCGCATAGCCGCTGCGACCGAACAACAATCGGCTACGACGTATGAGATATTGAGGACGATGGAACATATTGCTAAGTTGTCGTCCGAGGTTACATCAAGCGCTCAGAAGACTGCCTCAGCCGCAGGGGAAATATCAGAGACTATCGTGAGAAATATCTGGTCTGTCCTATGCCAGTACAGGTTATCCGATAAGGCCATGTGCCAGGACGACCTTGAAACCAGGCTTCAATCTGTACCAGACCTTATGAAGTGGCACAACACCTTCAGCGTTGGCGTAAAAAAATATGACGAGGCGCACAAAACCTTAGTCGGCCTTATCAACAGGCTTCACGCAGCTATGAAAATTGGGCTTGGCAGCCAGGTACTTGGCGATATTCTCGACGAATTGATAGAGTACACAATGACTCATTTCAGAGATGAGGAGCGTGAGATGTTAAGGCTGGGCTATCCAACTCATGATTATGAAATACATCTTGACCAACACCAAAGATTTGTTAGACAAGCTGCAGATGTCCAACGAAAATTCAGAGAAGGTTTGGGCGGGTTGTCGCTCGATATAATGGAGTTTCTAAAGAAATGGCTATCTGAGCATATACTTGGCACTGATAAAAAATATATGCATTTCTTTAACTCTAAAGGGCTTAAATAAGGCGCTTAGCGGTTTAGTCTGTCTCGACCGATTGTAAAAGCAGCGGGATTGAAAGCAGTGTCATCGCCGTTCCAAGCAGCATTCCGCCCACTACAACAACTGCCAGCGGCCTTTGTACCTGGCTTCCTACGCCGTGAGCCATTGAAGCGGGCAGAAGGCCCAACGAAGCGGCAAAACCGCCCATAAGCACGGCCTGAATTTATCTTTCACTGTCTCGATAATTGCCAACTCTTTGCTCATTCCCCCAATAGAGAGCCTGATGTAATGGCTGATAAGGATAGAGGCGTTAAGCACAGAGATGTAGAAGCGCTTGAAGGATTCCTTTTAATTTTGCCATCTTACCTCAGACAACCCTTTCATTTCAGTTTTGCCCGCTCATATCTAATGAAATTACTTCATGTAATAATATATCAAGTCATAAATGTAAAGAAATAAATTAGTGAGGCTGCAGCCCACCGCCGCCTTTGGGTAGAAGCTGCGGCGGGGGCCGTTGCGTGAGAGTTTAGAAGTTATAGGACATGTTCAGGCCATAGATGAACGTCTGGTCAACCGCGCCATTTGGATTATACGATGTGCCATTGACCAATCTATTGGCTGCCCCGGACAGTGGAAACGTGTACATCGCCACTGGCTGTACGGTAAGGTGTTCTATTACAGGGATTGTTACGCCAATCGTTAACATGCCGTCGTGAAGGGCGCTGTATTTGCCGCCTGTGTAGGCGCCGCTGTTAGCGTCAAACGTATGCCAGTAGTTGGAGCTGCCTGCCATATAACCAAAGCACGCGCCGAGGTCAAGCGTCATGTCTTTCATCAAAGGAAGTGGGACTGACTGGCTGAAAGCAAGGTTAAGATACGTCCCCGGATATGTGGCAACATCCCTGTAAACCGTAAGCACAGGGTTTGCAGGCACGGTAAATGCCGCAGCCGCAAATATCTCCTGAGTCTGTTTGGCATATTGCAGACCATAGTAAATATAGCCTCCCGTCAGGTTGAATACGCCCCATGTGCGCGTATAGCTTAACTTCACATCTGATTCGTTGAAGCTGGCCTGCCCGGGGTTGTCAGGGATAAAACTCTGCGTGGCGCGCTCGTTTGTGTCTATGTTATTCCATGAGTTTAGAGAAAACCCCTTATAGGAAATTGTCAAAGACGGCTGAAATACGGCGCTCCTGTTATTCATCTCATACCCGCGGAATACGTATCTGTTAAACGCGCTTAATGTCAAATTTACTGTCAGGTTCTCAGGCTCTGCAGTACCGGCAAGAGTAACAGGCTCCTTCTCCTTCTCTTTATCGGCTGCGGCATCGGCGCCATGATGCTCACTCTTATCCTCTTCGGCAAAGACTGAAACCGTGGGCATTATGCCAATGGAAACTATAAGCATTAAAGTTAATAGAACAAATAGTGCTGATTGTCTTTTCATATCATAACCCTCCATTTTGTTAAGCGGCTCCGCCGCCTAATGCTATGCCTCGAAATCATAACCGTTTTCACCGTGTACCGCAAGGTCAAGTCCTGTGGCCTCATCCTCTTCGTCAATCCTGAGGCCGACAGCTGCGTCCACAATCTTCAACAATATGAACGAGGCTATGAATACGAATACATATGATGACACAACTGCAATGAGCTGCGTCAAGAATAGCCCCGAGTTACCATAAAATAACCCGTCCTTACCTGTTGAATTTACGGAGATAGTTGCAAACAGTCCGGTGGCAAGCGCCCCCCATGTGCCGCCTGCCCCGTGGACGCCGATTACGTCAAGCGAATCGTCATACCCCAGCTTTGGCCTTATGAAACTGACTGCAAAGTAACAGATAATGCCCGCACCTGCGCCGATTATTATAGCCGACATAGGAGTGACAAACCCCGCCGCCGGGGTTATCGCAACAAGACCGGCGACCGCGCCGCTGGCGATGCCAAGTGCCGTGGGTTTGCCCCTGTGCGCCCATTCAAAAAACATCCACGCCATAGCCGCTGCACCCGTGGCGGTATTTGTCGTAACAAAGGCCACCGAGGCAAGGCCGCCCGAAGTCAGGGCGCTTCCCGCGTTAAATCCAAACCATCCAAACCACAGAAGGGCAGCCCCGGTAATCGTCATGGTCAGATTATGCGGCGGCATAGGCACGCGGCCATAGCCCTTGCGTTTCCCTATTACAATTATAGCGGCAATGGCGGCAACGGCAGAGTTGATATGCACTACAGTACCGCCCGCGAAATCCAGCGCGCCAAGTTTTGCCCCTATCCAGCCGCCGCCCCATACCCAATGGCAAAGCGGCGAATAGACAAATGTCAGCCACAGGGCAGAGAACAACATCAGCGCTGAAAACTTCATTCTCTCGGCAAATGCCCCCGTAATAAGCGCTGGCGTTATGACTGCGAACATCCCCTGATACATCATGAACAATAGATGAGGTATCGTATTGGCGTAATCAGATGGCTCCTGCCCAACCGTGTTGAGGCCAAACCACTCAAATCCGCCGATTATCCCGCCTTTGTCAGGCCCGAATGAAAGCGTATATCCCCATAAGACCCATATTACGCTTACCATGCAGAGCATTATGAAACTCTGCATTATTGTGCCAAGCACATTCTTTTTCCTCACCATCCCGGCATAAAACAGCCCAAGCCCTGGCGTCATCAACATTACCAGCGCCGTTGAGACGAGCATCCATGCCGTATCCCCACTGTTTACAACCTTTGGGGGAGGGGGCGCTGAGTCTGCTCCCATGGCTGCCGTGGCAAAAAATACAAAGAGCGCTATCAAGACTAACATTAACGGTACAATCTTTCTCACTTCATCCTCCTTTAATATAAATTTAGAGGGCAATATCGCCTCTTTCTCCAGTCCTTATCCTCATCGTGTCCTCAACGTTAGAGATGAATATCTTGCCGTCTCCTATCTTGCCAGTCCACGCCGTCTTCTCTATCGTCTTTATTACCTGCTCCACCATTGAGTCAGCCACCACCAGCTCTATCTTTATCTTGGGGATAAAATCTACCACATACTCCGAACCCCTGTATAACTCCGTATGCCCTTTCTGCCTCCCAAAACCCTTCACCTCAGACATCGTCATACCCTGAATGTTGATTGCCGACAGGGCGTCTTTTACCTCATCAAGCTTGAACGGTTTGATTATGGCCTCAATTTTTCTCATCAATGCCCCCTTGTCAATGGCCGTCAATGGCCTGTTCGTACATCTGTGCTGTTATCAATAACTATGCCAAAGCATAACCTGTTGTTATATATAGATTTAACCTGTCATAACATGCTACAAAAATGTAGGATGCTACAATTTTGTAGGCGACATCCCCCCTTACGGGGGGACATTTGCCCTCTAGTGTCTATGCATAGTGTGCACTTCAAAGTCAGGATATGCCGTTACCGCGACCTCGTTTTGGTCAAGCCCCTCCATTTCTACCTCTTTTGAGACCCTCAACGGCACTATCTTATCGAGCACCTTGAAAAATACAAACATCACTACGAATACAAAGACAACATTCGTGCAGATGCCAACAATCTCGGCTGCTAACTGTGAACCGTCACCGTAGAACAGCCCTTTAACCGTACCTGTGACATTGTTTAAGCCGTCGCCGTATGTACCGTCGGCAAACAGCCCAAGGGCAATCATGCCCCACGCGCCGTTTACGCCGTGAACTGATACCGCCCCAACAGGGTCATCAACCTTCAGCTTGCGCTCCACTATGAATACGCTCATGCTGCAAAGCACGCCCGCCACAAGCCCTATAATCACAGCGGAGGTGGAGTTCACATAGGCACACGGTGCTGTAATCGCCACAAGCCCGGCCAAAAGCCCGTTGGCCGACATGGAGATGTCTGGCTTTTTGTAAAATATCCACATATAGAACATTGCCGAAAATGCCCCCGCGGCCATAGCAAGCAGCGTGTTCACCGCTACCACAGATATACGCAGGTCACCGCCGGCAAGCGTTGAACCGGGATTAAACCCAAACCAGCCGAATGCCAGAATCAAGCTGCCAAGCACCGCCATCGGGATGTGATGGCCGGGAATGGCGTTAGGCGTGCCGTCTGCTCTGTATTTGCCAATCCTTGGGCCTATGACTATGGCACCTGCAAGGGCAGCAACGCCGCCGCACATATGCACAACGCTTGAGCCTGCAAAGTCAACTGTGCCATGCCCCAGACCGAAATTCTTGCCAAGCTGCGACAGCCACCCGCCGCCCCACACCCAGTTTGCATATAGAGGATAGACTATCATCGAAATAAAGAACGAATAGACAACGAATGACTTAAACGTCCATCTCTCTGCCATTGCGCCTGTAGGGATTGTCGCTGTCGTATCCATAAACACAAGCTGAAAGATAAAGAGCGTAAACACGGAGGCGTCATACGCATCGCCTGACAAGAAAAAACCCTTCGTGCCGAATAGTCCGAACTCCTTGCCAAAGAGTTTAATGGTGAATTCGCCGTCCATAAGTCCTGTAGCGCCTGAGAGCGAGGCCACAGCCCCCACGCCGCCCATCTGAATGGCATAGCCCGCCGCCCAGTACCCTAATGCGCCCAATGCAAATACCATCAGGTTCATGGCCATCGTGTGGCTAGCGTTTTTAGCCCTGCAGAAACCTGTCTCAACCAGTGCGAAGCCAGCCTGCATAAAGAACACGAGAAAGCCGCAAATCAGCGTCCACATAAAGTTAATCGCAATCCTGCTATGGCCGCTTACGTCGGCAAGTTTAAGGGCTAATGGCTCAGTGGCCGCCATGTTTTTCAGGTCGTCCGCAGTAGGGGCACCCGCCGAGGCGCCCACAACGTCAGCCGCCCCGCCAATGCTTGCGCCTGATGGGTCTGGTTTTGGAGCGGGCGTTGGGGCAGGTGAGGGCGACGCCGCTGCTGTGGCCGGTGCTGCTGGTGACGCAGCCGGTGTGGGCGCTGCCTGGTCTTCAGCAAACGCGGTGGTCATTGCGACAGCGAACAAGCATAACAATAAAATGACAATCCCCGCATATCGTCTCCTGAGATTTGAATGTTTCATGGCCTTTCTCCTTACATAGTGCATATATTTGTGTAACCCTGCGGCCCTGCCATACGGCAAACACCGCTCGAAATCTATTCGTTTCTTTGTCAACTACGCCTCAATATCATCATAAACCATGCCACAAGCTAATCCTATGATAAATAAAGATAATATCAGATGCGGCATGATACATAAATGTACGATGCTACAATATTGTAGGATTGAGGGTAATGCGCCGTCAGGGCAAACGAGAGAAATAAAGCAGAAATTGCCTATGTAAGCAGTCTGCCTTGTTCCTTGCCGTCATTCCGGCTTGTCCGGAATCTTCCATTACGTGAGAGTATAATGATGATTGTGCAATTCTGAGGCATTAAGGACAGATTCCGGACAAGCCGGAATGACTAAATAAGGGCGGCAATGACGTATTGGGCTGCTCCTTTGTCCTAGTGCGTTTGCCCTGAATACGCCGCATATCCATATCACACGTTGTGATAGATATGTTACACTAATCCCAAAACACATGAGGCAGGAGATAAAATGCGCGAAAAACTAACCGCTGTCTTTCAAAAATCGCCATATGGCTACATTGGATATGTAGAAGAGATTCCAGGGGCAAACACCCAAGGGGCAACTCTGGAAGAAACTAAGAAGAACTTGGTGGAGGCCGTTCAGTTAATTTTGGAGACTAATCGTATGCTCGCTGAACAAGATCTTATTGACAAAGAGATAATAAGAGAAGATTTTGACATTGTAACAGCGTGAAGCGGCGTGAACTCATCCGTTATATCGAAAAAAGCCAGTGTGGGCTTCTGCGCTAGGGCGGCAATCACACCATCTACATAAATATTGTGGAAGGAAAGATAACTACAATTCCTCGTCACAGAGAAATTGACGAAATTCTCATAAGAAAAATATGTAAAGACCTCGGCATTCCATGCTGTATTTTATAGTCAGTTATGCATACTGTCAATAAGCATTAAGAGTTATGCTATGCTTTTCCCTTAATAATCTACTTGTTTGCATAGGTAGTATTATGCTATATTCAAAATGACGTTATATTAGAATTACATAAGGAGATATACGGCAATATGGCAAATCCACGAATATTTATAAGTTCAACATGCTATGATCTTCAAGAGATTCGTAATCAATTGCGACAGTTTATTGAAGATATGGGGTATGAACCGGTAATGAGCGATTTTGGCGATATCTTTTATGATTTTGAAAAGCATGTCCACGATTCATGCAAAGAAGAGATATCGAAAAGTAATATCTTTATTTTAATCGTGGGGAATAATTACGGCAGTTTGTATTATAAGCATGGAGATAAGGAGGCTGTCCCTGATTCTGTTACCCTTCAGGAATTTAGGAAAGCCCTCGAAATTGGCATACCAAAACATATTTTCATTAACCGCGATGTGGAGCGTGATTATCTCAATTATAAAAGGGCATTCTTAAAAAATCTGCAAACGTATTTCGAGGATAATGTTATTGAAGAGGCTGACGTTGAAAAAACAACTACACTTATTAAGAAACGATTCGACACAACATATCCTTTTCCAGTATATGCATACAAGTACGTATTTTATTTTCTTGACATAATCCATGAGCTTGTTATTAACAATGTAAAATTCCCATTTGAGTTTTTTGACGATATAAAAAAGACTCTAAGAAAGCAGTGGGCTGGTTTTTTTTACGATGCGCTGACGAAGCAGCGTTCGATTGCAGTTGAAAAAGTTGACGAATTAGGGAAACGCCTGGATAAGATTGAACAACACTTACGAACGCTTGCAGAAAGCAGTACTACCTCACAAAGTCGTAGCAATCTAACAATTGATATGCAAAGGTTTTCAGAAGAAATCAATATGGCTGATATGGAACAACTGAAAGAAAGAATTGATGACATTCTATCATCAATTCTTTACTACCATGAAGAGGATGAATGGGAAATAAGACATCACCGATTTGTCTTAAACGAGACCTTCGATTTACATATGACCGCTACATGGCTTTTCTCTCTTGGTGGTCTTATTCAAAATTATAAGTGGTCAACATATATTCCAATAGAGGAATTATTTAAAGGTTATGGCTATTGGGATGTTCAGGGCACTGTGTCTTATAAGACCATCTTTGAATTATTTAGTATTTATGAGGGGTTATCAGAAAATAATCGCGCTTCCTTTCTTAATACAGTGAAATTAAGGCTGAACGAACTTTATGTGCCAGAGCCAGACGCCGCAACAGAAAGTGACCTTGAACCGTTCTGATGGCATTGCTTGTCATCCCATAAAACCACTTTCACCGTGCTGTGATTTGTCTAAGACTACATATCCCGTCTCATCGTAAACCCTCGGGTCACTACCATGCCGCGTTTTTTCAATGGCAAACGAGACCGAAGATACCTCGCGCCCCCTACCGTGAGCTATGAAGCGCGTTTGCTATTACGGCGGCGTAGGACGTGAGGATGTTTTCCTCTGATGTGTCGCGCTTGTGGCCCTCTTTTACGCAGATGTTTAGCACGCCAATTAGTGTGCCCTCAGCCAAAATCGGTACGCAGTAGTGGCCGTGCGGCAGCCCATCCTGATGAGATACATGCCGCTTGTCTATCTTATCTGCAAACACTACCTCGCGCCCACCGGCAGCTAGCCCACATAGGCACTGCCCCACAGGCACCGTATCACACTCGCCTCCGCCCAATGACGCCTTCAGCACCAGCGTATTCGGGTCGGTCTCTATCAGATAAATGCTGCCGCGCGTCTGTAAAAACATGCGGGGAATTGACACTATCATCTCAAGCGCCTGTTGAAGTTTCTGCTGTAACGAAATAGGTTGTAAGAATACTTTAAGCATCTCATTCATTACCTTCAGCTTCGTCTCCATTCTGTGCTTATAGAGCGCCATGCTGATGGTAATTATTAAATCCCTCTGAGTGAAGGGTTTTACTATATAGCCATGCGGCTCTGTTACCTTTGCCCTGTGAAGGGTGATAAGATCAGTATGAGCTGTCAGATATATGATGGGGATGCTCTGATGATTTTCTATCTCTATAGCGGCCTCAATGCCGTCCATCTTACCTTCTAAGGTGATGTCCATGAGAATCATGTCCGGGTTCAGCTCTGCCGCCTTCTGTATCGCCTCCTCGCCGCTTGAGGCTATGCCGACAACACCGTGCCCCAGCTTCTTGAGCTTCGCTTCTATATCGCGCGCGGTGATTATCTCATCCTCAACCACAAGAATGTTTATTCCCGATGTCATCGCCCCTTCAAGCATATTAGATGTCTGTTCCATAATTACCTCCTTACTATATCGCTGACTGGTTATTTTTGGGCATAAAATTCCATGCGGTATTCTGTCCCATTAGTTGAGTTAATGTCAATGCTTCCCTTCAATTTTCTTGTAATCAGGTCGTTTACGAGCTGAAGGCCGAGGGATTTCGATGTCTTAATTATCTTGTCAGCGGGAAAACCCACGCCGTTGTCTGCCACGCTGAAGATGTATTTGCCGTCTTCATGGCGTATAAAACTCACCCATATCACGCCGTCATTGCGCCCCGCAAAGGCGTACTTTATCGAATTGGTAATCAGCTCGTTGATAATCAGGCCGCATGGTATTGCTATGTCTATGTCTATGTCCAGGTCAGGGTCTATGTCAACCTTAAAGGCCACGCTGCAGTGTTCGTAGGTGGCATACAGCTCGGCCATGAGGTCCTGGATGTACTCAGAGAAGTTCAGCTTTGACATGTTGGTTGACTTGTAGAGTTTATCGTGAATGAGGGCCATTGCCCTGATGCGCGTCAGGGTGTCTTTAAAGATATTGAGCAGGTATTTGTCAGTAATCATATCTGACTGAAGGCTGATTAGGCTTGAGATAATCTGAAGATTGTTCTTTACCCTGTGATGTACCTCTTTAAGCAGCATGTTGAGGTCCTTGAGTGTCGTGCCCATGCGGTCTTCTATCAGGTTGCGCCTTGAGAGTTCTATCTGAAGACGTTCGTTTCTATCTGCTAGTTCTCTGGCCTCTTTCTCAGAGAAATTGCTAACGTCAATCCCTTTTTTTATCGCAACACACTCTGAGATATCCTCGCAGGTAATGAACACGGCAGAGGCATTGCCGCTTTCGTTTAAAATGGTGTTGCACTTGAGGCGGACATGAAGGATGTCGTCTTTGCTGAATTCCAGTTTGATGTCTGTTGTGTATTTCTCAAGTCTGACAAGATTATCAGAGTCATAGAGGTCTGTAAGGACGGGGAAAATGTCTTTGGCATTCCTGCCGATTATTGGGGCGGCGCCAAGGCACATAAGTTTATTAACGCATGAATTGGCGTAGATAATAGTCCCCTCAGGGTCGCCTATGACAAAGCCCACGTCAAGGTTGTCTATTAAATCCTTCAACATCGTAAGCTCTTGCCGCGCCTGCATGTCTGAGGCGTCTCTGAAGGCTATGACCGCCACAACCGCGCCCCTGATCTGAAGAGGCGTCATCTTAATCTTACAGAAAATCTCTCTTTTTTGTTTGTCAACGGCGATGGCGTAAATATTTCTATTGCTCATGTCGTCTATATTCTTTGTGATATGACCGATATACTTGGCAAGAGTATGGTGGTATTTCTCTTCTACTATAGAGGTCAGGAGGCTTTGTCCTATCACGTCTGCGGCCTTGTACAGGAATATCCTCTCGGCCTCCTTGTTCCAAAACAGTATATTAAATGCCTTATCCACTACTACAAAGGCGTCGGTTATGGAGTTAGCCATTACAGCAAACATGCTCTGCCGTTCCTTAAGCAAACGGTTCTGACGAAGGGCGTAGCCTATAAACCCCTTCAATTCAACGCTATTGAGCGGCTTCCACAAAAAGGCGCTTACGCCGGCGCTAAAATATCTCTCCATGTCGCCAACACTGCCTCGTGCGGCAAGTGCCAGAATGGACACAGTGTCATCAAAGGCGCTGATAAAGTCAACAGTGATTGCCTCGATATCAACAATCACTGCGGGCGGCCTTACTTTGCTGAAGATGGCAAGCCCCTCATCGGCATCTTTGGCGCTTATCGTCTCACATCCTGTTTCAGACATTGTCTCTTTGATAAATTCGATGATTTCTTTGTCTTTACTGACGACAAGTACAACATTTTTTACTAAGGCAGCCGATGGACTGTGAAGGTCAACGAAAAACTCTAATAATGGAAACAGAGAGTTTGTATTGTCCTTGTTCATACATCAATTATAACATTTCCTTATAGATTATGCCATCAACAGCACAAGACATAGAGCGACTTTGTTGCCTCGATGAGGTCTAAGAACGATAATGTCGTCTCTTTATCCATCACTATGGCCGCAGCCTCAAGCTTGGCTAAAAACGCCTCCCAGTCGTGTATCGTCCACATGCCGTTGTTTGCCATGATAAACCCTGCCGCCTCGTCACACATGTGCGATAGGAATTCCTCTATGCTAATGGCGTGCGAGGGCGGCAGTGAATGCAACTTTTTCAGCGCCTCGAGGATTGCGCCTACGTATGGTTCAATTGTCCTGGAGATGAAAAATCCATGTTCTTTAAGGTCTATTAAAAACTCAAGCCATTGGCTGTGGTCCCAGCCCTCTTTGTGCTCTAAGACAAATTTTAGCGCACTCTGCAGCACAGCCCTTATATCTCCGTTGACTTTATTGTGAATGTTATTGAACAACTGATAGTTATTCTTCCCGTTTTCTTTGGCGAGATACATAGCGCTGTCGGCCTTTTTCAAAAGCGCATCGGCCTCATGACCGTCGGTTGGGTAAAAACTTATCCCTATGCTTGCCCCTATGGCGCAGTACGGGGTTTCAAATTGAAACGGCCTGCCTACGGCTATAATTATCTTCAGGGCAAGCGTCTCAGCATCCCCATGCCCTGAGAGATTTGAAAGGATAATCACGAACTCATCGCCGCCAAACCTTGCTACCGTGTCAGAGTCGCGCACCTGACGGCTTAACCTCTTAGCTATTTCAACTAATACCGAGTCACCGGCATCGTGTCCCATTCTGTCGTTGATACATTTGAAGCCGTCAAGGTCTATCATCATCAGGGCGACGTCCTTGTTATTACGCTTGGCGTGTTTCAGCGCCTGGTCGAGGCGGTCAAAAAACAGCGTCCTGTTTGGAAGGCCGGTAAGCTGGTCATAATGCGCCAGTTCTTTAAGTTTGGTTTCCGTCTGGTGTTTATACAGGGCTATCTCAATGCTGGTCTTCAGCTCTGCGGGTTCAACCGGTTTTAGCACATACCCAAAAGGCTCGGTAAGTTTGGCGCGATCCAATGTAGCCTCATCAGAATGGGCTGTAAGATAAACTACCGGTATATTATGATGCGTTCGGATTTGGTTTGCCGTATCAATGCCGTCCATTTTCCCATTTATGTGAATGTCCATCAGGATAAGGTCTGGCATGTCCAGCGCTGCCCTTTCTAAGACTTTTTCTGAAGACGATTCCACTGAGGTAACGACATATCCAAGCCGTCGCAGCGTACTCTCTAAATACGCCCCGGTTATTGCCTCGTCCTCAACTATCATAATGCGTTTTCTTTCCATATGCCTTAAGCTCCTTTATTTAGCGACCTCAGTAGTCTGGTTTTTAAATCTGACGGTAAATCTGCTGCCGGGTAGGGCGTTGTCAAGCTCAATAGTGCCTTCGATTTGCTTCACAAGGATATTGACAAGGAAAAGACCCAGGGTCTTTGCGTTTTCAAAGTCCAAATCTGCCGGGAAACCCACACCGTTATCTGATATGACCATTTCAATCTCGCCGCCGTCTGTAGCAGAGATAGCTATATTGATTTCCCCCATTTTTTTGTCCGGGAAGGCATATTTTAGGGCATTGGTAAAGAGTTCATTTATAATCAGACCCAGGGGGACGGCAGTATCTACGGCAATTGAGACATTTTCCACGTTAAGATTTAAGCTGAAAGTGCTCGTATCTATGCCGAAAGAAGCAAACAGGTCATTTGATAGGTTTTGCACGTATTGTTTCAAATCCACATTGGTAAGTCCTTTGGAATGATACAGACGTTCGTGAACCATTGCAATAGATTTAATCCTGTCTCTTGTTTCGTTAAACATCGCCTTATATTTCTCATCTTCAACATGATTTAGTTGAAGTCCGACAAGCCCCGCAACTATTTGCAGATTGTTTTTGACGCGGTGATGGACTTCCCTCATCAGTACCTCTTTTTCCTTTATTGAGGTCAAAAGATATGCCTCATAGTTCTTAGTGGTTGTAATATCTACAGCGTAAACCGCCACACCGGCGACATTTTGGTCGTAGTTAAAAATTGGATACATGTGGGTGTAATAATGATTTTCGCCCCGCATATCCTGAAACTGCACCGGCTTGCCGGTGCTGATGACTTCGTTTAAGTATTTCTGCCTTATTTCTAATACGTTTGAGGCGAGAATGTAACTAAAGGTCTTTCCGACAATCTCCTGCTTTTCTTTATTAAAACGCCTTGCAAATGTATCGTTAACCGTAACAAAGACGCCGTCTGCATCCACAAGGGCAACGCTCTCTGTAATCGCGTTCATAAGCGCAGATATGTTGGCCTCACTGGTTCGGTAGCCTTCTTCAATCTCTTTTTTTGCCGTGATGTCTCGCATCATTCCGATGATCGCAGCCGGTTTGCCGTCGTTATCCTTAATGAGGTTAACTATGAGCCACGCTATATAGACAGTGCCGTTTTTCCTTTTGCATAAAATCTCCCCATTCCAAAACCCATTCTTACCGACAGCCGCCATTACAACGTTTTGCCCAAAGGTCTCATCATCTGCCAATTTAACTATATCCATGCCGACACTCTCATCTAAGGAATAGCCTGTCATTGCAAGGGCAGCCTTGTTGGCGTAGATAATCTTGCCTGACATATCAACAATATGTACATCGTCCATCGCATTATCAATGGCCATCGAGAAGAGCCGCAGATCATTTTCCATATGCTTACGGTCTGTTATATCGCGGAATATCTCCAGCTTGGAGATGCTGCCGTCCTGATTTACCAAAGGCGTGTCAATTATATCATATGTCTTGCCGGTCTTAGGCAATGTAAACTCCCAGCGAACCGTCTTACAACCCTCAAATACCTCTTCGTTTTTGCACCATGGGCATATGTCCTTAATATCGTGGAAATATGAGTAGCACTTCATGTTCTCGTATGGTCCAAAGTCTTTTATAACGATTGGATTAGCGTACTCTATTTCAAAGCGTTGATTTACAATGTAAATGCCATCCTGCATGCTGTCCAATATGTTTTGTATTTTATTTCTTTCATAATCGCGCGCCTTCTCAGCCGCCTTTCGTCCTGTTATCTCATGGCCGTAAATGTTCAGATAGTTTCGACCCTTTATAGGCACGACGGTAAAAGAAAATATCCTGTCGTCTGCAGACATCTCAACAGTCTCAATCTGGCCTGAACCGATGACATTGTCAACTACACCGCGCCATTTTTCACCGGCTGTCATGCAAGCACCGCCGTCATGGAATCCCAGATTGCCGAGCAGCGGTTGACTTGATCTATTGGCATACATGACATTAAGTTCCCTGTCAATACGTATTACTGGGAATGGATTCTCAGCGGGGAATCTTGCGGCGCTGTTCCTTTCTTCTTCAGACATATTACGCATATCGTCAAGTTTGTTTACATATGTGGCCGTCTTCCAAACCACTGCCATTGCCAAAATTATAATTAATAGATTGTGATTTATCAGGATATAGGTTGATTCATAAAGGCCGACACGCTGCCCTATGATAACTAAAATATCTGCCAACAATGGAATTGCTACGACAGCGCCTAAAATATTTCGGGCCATCATACTGCCCATGGCGTCTCTGACAAGCATAAACATAACCCCTCTGTCGGGACGCGCAAAGAGAATGCCTATTGCAAGCGCTATAAATAATACCGATGTGATTAATGGCATAAACTCATAAGAAAACGGCACGAGCGACAGAGTAATGCTATAAATATAGCCCATAAAGCCAATCATGGAAATAAGGCCGAAGGCAATTGCTATAAACTGTGACGGCCTCAGCCATTTGCGAAATTCAATGTCTATCATAAACACTGCGCCCCCGGCAAGTATGAAGCTCACGGCCGCAGTGTTTGCCATCCTTGACGCCTGCACAATTCCGAAAAGACTAAGAAGTCCTGTCAGGGCAGCCATCATAGCAAGCGACTTAGAGATAAACCGCGCCAAAGCAGAGGCTCTCTTTGTTTGAAGCATCCACAGCGAAAATCCTATTAATATAAAGGAAATGGCGGCGCTTAGCTTCATTGCAACGGGGCTGAAAAAAAATACTGTTAAAGCGCTAATGTTGGCAATCCAGCCAAGAGCGGCCAAAAAGCCTACGGCAATAATTATAATGGCGGAAATGCCCGAGATTCTCTCAAAGGAATCAACTGCCGAGACAGAGATCTGCCGATTGTCCGGCCGCAGCTCCTCAGCTCTTGCATGATGTGGGGTCATAAACGCGCAGCCTCCCGTGTAATAGTATTGTATCACAAGGATACGTAAATAGCAAGTACGTAACAGGGCAACAGCATTAGAAATATAAAGTTGAAATTACCTATGCAATTACACCATCTTGGCCCAGTCAGTCATTCCGGCTTGTCCGGAATCTTCCCTAATCTTTCCTTCTGAGGGTTTTAAACGATGATTTTGCCTAACTCGGAGGCATAAGGACAGATTCCGGACAAGCCGGAATGACGACATTAAGAGAAAATTTATGGTGCAATTCTCTAATGCGTTTGCCCTGCAAGTACGTAAAAAGTGGAGACATTTTACTAATCTGCCAGAAATCGAATTACAAACTTTGTCCCAAGCGTCCTGTCAAGTTCAATCGTCCCTCTGATTTGCCCGACGAGAATATTTACTAAATGAAGACCAAGGCTTTGTGTGTCTTTAAAGTTAATTGCCTCTGGAAGGCCAATGCCGTTGTCTGATATTATCAGCTCAATTTCGCCGCCATCTTTTTTGTGGGTTGATATAGTGATTTTGCCCGCTGTCTTATTTGGGAAGGCATATTTTAAGGCATTGGTGAAGAGTTCATTTATAATCAGCCCAATGGGCACGGCCGAATCTATGCCAATTGTGACATCTTCCACGTCAAGCGTTAGGGCAATTGTGTCTTTGTTAATGCCGAAAGTGTGGAACAGTTCGTTAGTCAGGCTTGTAATGTATTGCTTTAAGTCCACATCGGAAAGTCCCTTAGATTGATAGAGTTTATTATGAACCAGGGCTATTGAGCGTATTCTATTTTTAGTCTCTGTAAACATCTCGGCATAGGTCTTGTCGGTAATGTTATTTAGTTGCAGGTTGATAAGCCCTGAGATGATTTGCAGGTTGTTCTTTACGCGGTGGTGAATTTCGCGCATCAGTGCCTCTTTTTCCCTGAGAGAGGCAAGCAGATAATTTTCATAGTTTTTGCGCAGCGTTATATCCCTTGCGTAAATAACTACCGCTCTGACCTTATTCTCAGCGTCAAAGACTGGATAGTAGTTGGTTACAAAGGTAATTCCAGCGCGTATATCCTCGGCGCTGACATGCTCTTTGGAGATTATAACCTCTTCAATGGCCTTATATCTTGTCTCAAAAAGTACAGGCGCTAAGATGTCTCTTAAATTCTTTCCAATAATCTCCTGTTTTCTTTTGTTGAAACGCATTGCAAACGTATCGTTTACCGTGATGAGCGTGCAGTCTAAATCAATAAGGGCAACGCTTTCAGTAATGGCGTTCATAAGGGCTGATACATTTGCCTCGCTGACGCGGTAGGAGTTATCGGCAAGGCGCCGCTTATCGTCAAGCCTATTTATATATCTGGCCGTATGTAAAAAAACTGAGGCTATGATAATCGTCAGAAGTATCTCGTTAATGGCAAACATCTTGCTTATGTCATAATATCCTGCCGCTCTTCCTGCGACAAGTACGGCATCTATCAAGAGCGGGGCAAAGGCAAATGCGGCAAAGAGACGGCGAGCCATAATGCTGCCAGGGCTGTCTTTGACAAAAAAGAGCATTAAACCCTTGTCCGGGCGGGCGAATATTACTCCCGCGGCGGCTATGATAAACGCAATTGACGTGTGTAAGGCAATGGCCGTTAAGTATTGTGAGAGTCTGAGCATTGACTCAACGCCATAGACATAACCAATAATGGTCATTGAGGCAATTACCCCGGCGGCGATTGCAAGAAACTGCGACGGCCTGAATTTACTTCGTATCTCAACATCTATGACAAATATGGCAATGCCAAGCAACACAAAGTCTATTGCCGTAAGCGGAGACATCCTGCCGGGATGTGAGGTCATAGGGGCATTGGGGATGTCGGCAATCAGCGCCTCGTCAATCCCTAAGTTGAGATTTAAATGATATTCCAGCAGGGTAAGAAGACCTATCAGGGCAACTACCAAGGCCAATGCCTTAGAAATAAGCAGTGTTTGGATGGTCAGCCCTCGCAGAGACCATAACGAAAGCCCCATCAGGACAAAGGCAATGGCGGTATTGACCTTCATCGAAACTGGGCTGAAAAAAGGCTTTGTCAGAGAATGAATGCTGCCAAGCCATCCAATGATAACCAAAACGCCAACGGCAAATACAAAAACAGAGGCAATCCATGAGGTCTTTCTAAACATATCAACTGCCGTGGCTGAGACAACGGGGCTGTCATTGGCAACTGTTTTGGCGTTGACAGGTTCTGGGGTCATATTGGCGCTGCCCTCCCTTGTGCCAAAGTATTATAACACATTAAATCGCAATATTGTTACAGTACGTAGTACCTGAGCCAAATGTAGATATTCGATATCAGCACGGAAAGAAGCATAAAGGGAAAGCCGTATTTAAAGAACCTGATAAAGGTAATCTTACGGCCTGACCGTCCTGCCAGCCCCGCAACGATGACGTTTGCCGAGGCCCCGATTATTGTGCCGTTACCGCCTAAGCACGCCCCCAGGGCAAGCGACCACCATACGGGCAGCAGCTCACTGTGCCTGATGAGTTCTATGCCGTGCTGCCCCGGCCACATATGCTCCGCCATATTTATGATGAGAGGGTTCATTGCCGCCACATATGGAATATTATCAACTATCGCAGAGGCAAAAGCTGAAACCCAGAGCACTATTATGCTTGTGGCAAACATGCTGCCTGCAGTTATAGATAGAACCCGTTTCGCCATGATGTCAATCAGCCCAACCTTTACCACGCCTCCAACGATTATGAATAATCCTATAAAGAAGAATACCGTAGGCCACTCTATATCGGAAAGCACACGGCGAGGGTTTTTAATGCCTGACAAAAGCATAAGCAGCCCCGCCCCAAATAGCGCCACCGTTGCCGGTTCATATTTAAGCAGCCCCTGAAATATAAATCCCGCTAGGACCAGTGCCAGAACGAATAGCGATTTTCTAAGCAGGACAGGGTCTTTAATGGCGGCAGCCTCGTCAATGAGAAGTAGTGCCTGTTGCCTCTCCTCGGTTGTCATTAGCCGTCCTCTGAACACAAACTTTATTATCAATATCAGAGCGGCTATTACGATAACGATAACCGGCATAAGGTGTACGATGAAATCCATGAAGTTGAGGCCGGCCTTTGAGGCAATCATTATGTTAGGAGGGTCTCCGATGAGGGTAGCGGCGCCGCCAATATTTGAGGCAACTGCCTCCATGATGAGAAACGGGACTGCGTCCACGTCAAGTGACTCAGCAATTAAAATAGTTACCGGCGC